>JBBJLY010000481.1:0-3117 GCA_037720695.1 Kofleriaceae bacterium
AATAATGGCCCGACTGATCACGATTCCGTTCTCTCACTTCTGCGAGAAGGCGCGCTGGGCGCTCGACGCGTGTGGCGTCGCCTACCGCGAGGACGGGCACCTGCCGATGTTCCACTACGTGCCGGTCAAGCTCGCCGGTGCAGGACGAACGGTGCCGGTGCTGGTGACCGACGACAAGCAGACGATCGCGGACTCGACCGAGATCGTCGCGTGGGCGGATGCCAGGCGTCCCGGCACGCTGCTTCCCATCGACCCGACCACACGCGCCGATGCGCGCCAGCTCGAGGAAGACTTCGATCGCCAGCTCGGGCCGGCCACGCGCCGCTGGGCCTACGCGCACGTGCTGCCGCGCAAGGACCTGCTCGACCGGCTGCTCGTGCAAGGCGTGCCGCGGCGCGAGTACCTCGCGATGCGCGTCGTCAGGCCGCTCGCGATCCGGCTGATCGGCAAGGGCCTCCGGATCGACGCCGCCGGGATCGAGCGCTCGCGCGCGAAGATCGAGGAGACGTTCTCGCGCGTCGGCCAGCTGCTCGACGACGGGCGGCGTTACCTGATCGGTGATCAGTTCTCGATCGCCGATCTCGCGTTCGCAGCGTTCGCCGCACCGGTCGTGCTGCCGCCCGAATATCCGGCCAAGCTGCCCGTGCTCGACGACTTCCAGGGCGCCCCGCGCGCGCAGATGGAGGCGTGGCGTGCCTCGCGTGCAGGCACGCACGCGCTGCAGCTGTACGCGACCGAGCGCACGGCACAGCGTCAGGCGGCATGATGCGGACGCTCGCGATCGTGGTCGTCGCAGCGTGCGGATCCCGATCGCATGCGACCGTGATCGAGAACGTCGAGCCTGCGGGGTCTCGGGCGCCGCCCTGCGTCGGGCGCCTCACCGGCAGGCTCGTCATCACCGGTGTGGCCAACGAGCCCGTGTTGGCCACGCTGGTCGCCAGCTCGCAGCACCACGACGAGCTTGGCACGGAGGTCTCGATCACCGACGGGGACGGGGCCTTCTCGCTGCGCCAGCTCGGCCACGACACCCTGACCATCTATCACGACGACTTGCTGTACACCGGGCCGCTACCGAGCGAGTGCAAGCGCGTGACGATCGAGATCGATACCTCCAGCAAGGTGCCGGTCAGCGGGGCGGCGCGGCCGTTCAGGGTCCGTCATGACTGAGCAGCGCGCAGCGTCAGCACCGCGACCTCGGCATGTGTGCCCTCGCCCGCCCGGCGCGTGAAGCCCGAGAACCCGATGCCCGGCGTGACGTACATCTTCGATCCGGCGAGATCGAACATCCCGCGGCGGTAGCTGATCCCCGCGCGCTTCAGGATCCGATCGGTGATCCCCTTGATGTAGATCTGGCCGCCGTGGGTGTGCCCCGATAGCACGAGATCCGCACCGCGCTTCGCGATGTCCGGCCCGCGATCGGGCGCGTGACACAGCACGAGTCGCGTCGCCTTTGCGGGCACGCCGGCGAACGCTGCATCGAGATCGTCGTGGCGGGTGACCGGATCGTCAACCCCGATCACCGCGAGTGGCGCGCCGCGAACGTTGGTGACCGTCACGTGGTTGCGGAGCACCTCGTAGCCATTGCGCTCGAGCGCCATGCGGACGCCGGAACCCCACACGAAGTAGTCGTGGTTGCCGAGCACCGCGAGCACGCGCGGCGCGCGCAACCCCGCGAGCTGGACCTCCGCGAGCTCGACCTCGCGGCGCTTCCAGCACACGTAGTCGCCGGTCATCACGATCAGGTCGGCGGCCGCCGCGTTCGCGCGATCGATCGCCGCGCGCACGTGCGATGCGGGAGTCAGGTTGCCGACATGAATGTCCGAGAGCTGCGCGATGCGCACGCCGTCGTGGCGCGGGTCGAGTCCCGGGATCCTCACCTCGTGCTCGGCGACACGCGGCGGGACAGGTGCCATGGGGCACTGTGCGGCGGTGGCCGCGGGTTGGCAACCGCGCGCGAGGCGCGTGGAACGCTTTGCATCACCGGCGTTTGCCTGGCAGCATGTTCGGACATGGCTGCAGCTCGCGTTCCCAATCCAGCTGATGCCCGGATCCCCTGCCCGATGTGCGGGGGCCTGATCCATCCGATCGCCGGTCGCTGCAAGCACTGCAAGCACGACCTGTCCACCGTCCGCGGCACCCGGCCGGCCGCCATCGCGTCGCTGCCCTCCTGTATCGCGCAGCAGACCCAGCAAGCGCCGCGCGGCCCGATGAACGGTCATGGCCACGCACCGCACGCGCACTTCGTCGACATGCGTCCCGTGTCCCCCGTCGCGACCCTCCCCGCGCTGACCCACGCGACGGTCGACGAGTCGCGCCCGATCCTGCCGCCGCGCCCGACCGGCCGCATCGCGACCGCCGACGAGAGCTCGGCGTGGTGGAAGAGCTGGCCGCTGATCTTGATCGCGCTCGCCGGCATCGCGATCGTCGTCGCGGTCGTGATGATGGTGTGGCCGCCGGGTCGCAAGGCAGCCGGTGCACCCTCGCAGGGTCGGCTCGCACCCGCGCCGGCTCCCGAGCGGATGGAGACCAACCCGCTACCGCCGAAGAGCTCGTCTCCCGCGCCGTCGCCGCGGGATCCCAGGCCCGACGATCCAGTCCCGGATCCGGACGACGACGATCTCAAGGTGCCGCTCAACCCGGGCACGCCCAGCGGTGGCGGCGTGTTCGGTGGCCTCAACGGCACCGGCGCCGTGATCATGAGCATGATGCGCCACGCCTGCGATCGTGCGTCGACCTGCGGCGTCAGCGACGACGCGATCCAGCAGTACTGCGAGATGGTGAAGACGATGCCCGCGACGCCGCCGCCCACCACCTGTGCAGCGGCCGCGCGCAAGTGCTTCGAGCACATCGACCAGATGAGCTGTAGCGCCGGCTTCGACGATCTGCAGGACGTCACCGCCGTGACCTACAAGTTCAAGGACTGCGTCGAGGCGATGAGCTGCTGAGCGCGATGGGCTAGCATCTCCGCGTGGACATCCCGTTCGAGATCTACCGGACCCCGCGCGAGATGCGCGCACGCGTCATCGATCTGCGGCGTGATGGTCGCAAGATCGCCGTCGTGCCAACGATGGGTGCGCTCCACGAGGGCCACCTGGCCCTGGTCCGACATGCGCGGGC
>JBBJLY010000243.1:0-13020 GCA_037720695.1 Kofleriaceae bacterium
ATGTCGTGGACCTCGCGAACATCGGCTGCCTCGACGACGAGGCCGGCCTGCATCCGGATGCCATCGCGAACCAGGGACTGCTGCACGGCTGACAGCGCGAGCAGCGACGGCATCGCGACATGGCGGGCGTCGACGTCGCGATCCGACAAGATGAGGAGATTGTGGCCATCGTCGATCGCGGCGGCCGCTGCGCGACATAGCTTGTCGAGCGCGGCCGCGAGCCCCTCGGCCCCGGCCTCGAGTGGCCACACGATCGGCAGCGTGATCGGCTCGAACACGCCCTCGTGCACCGCGCGGATCTTCGCGAGGTCGACGTTGTCGATCACGGGACCACGCAGGCGGAGCTGGTGGCACTGCTCGGGCGTCTCGTCGAACGTGTTGCCGTCCGGACCCATCGTGGTCTCGAGCGACATCACGAGCGCCTCGCGAATGGGATCGATCGGCGGATTGGTGACCTGGGCGAACAGCTGGTGGAAGTAGGCGGACAGGTTCGGCGCGCGATCGGACAGGATCGCGAGCGGCGTGTCGGTGCCCATCGAGCCGATCGGCTCCTTGCCCGTGCTGGCCATCGGCTCGAGCAGGAGCGCGAGGTCCTCGTCGGTATAGCCATGCGCGCGTTGCAGGCGTGACAGCGCATCGCCTGCGAACGGCGCGGGCGGCGGGACCGCCTCCAGCTCGTCGAGCTCGAACACGTTCTTGTCGAGCCACTTGCGATACGGGAACCGGCCGGCGACATCGCGCTTGAGCTCGGCGTCATCGACGAGCCGGCCCTCCGCGGTATCGACGACGAACATCATTCCCGGCTGCAGGCGGCCCTTCGCCTTGACGCGCTCGGGAGGTACATCGATCACGCCGGTCTCCGAGGCCAGGATCACGCGGCCTTCGGTGGTGATCGTCCACCGCGCGGGCCGGAGCCCGTTGCGGTCGAGCGTCGCGCCCACCAGCTGGCCATCGCAGAACACGATCGCCGCGGGACCGTCCCACGGCTCGACGAGCGACGACGCGTAGCGATAGAAGCTCTTGCGATCTTCGCCATCGGCATCCGTCGCGCGCGTCCCCTCCCACGCCTCGGGGATCATCATCATCATCGCGTGCGGCATGGTGCGGCCGCCGAGCGTCAGCAGCTCGAGCAGGTTGTCGAACTGCGCGGAGTCGCTCTTGCCCGGCACGATGATCGGGAACAAGCGCTCGAGGCCGCCGTGAAACTTCGCGCTCTTCAGCTGGCTGCGGCGTGCCAGCATCCAGTTGCCGTTGCCGCGCAGCGTGTTGATCTCGCCGTTGTGCGCGATGCACCGAAACGGCTGCGCGAGGTCCCAGGTCGGGAACGTGTTGGTCGAGAACCGCGAGTGGACGACGGCGATCGCGCTGGCGAGCTCGGGTGCGCGAAGGTCGAGGAAGAACTGCGGCAGCTGGCGCGGCAGCAGCAGGCCCTTGTAGACGATGGTCTCGGTCGACAGGCTCGCGATGTGGAAGTAGCCGGCAGGATCGACGCCGCGCTCGCGGACGCGGTTCTCGGCGAGCTTGCGGATCACGAACAGCGTGCGCTCCCACGCCGAGGGCGGCACGCGCCGCATCCGCACGAAGATCTGGCGGAACACCGGCATCACGCCCCGCGCGACCGTCCCGACGTGCGAGCTGTCGATCGGGACATCGCGCCAGCCGAGCACGCGCTGACCTTCTTCGGCGATCACGTCCTCCACGATCTGCTCGCACGCCGCACGCTCCGCGCGTCCGGTCGGGAGGAACACCTGGCCCACCGCGAACCGGCGATGCGCCGAGAGCTCGAACCCGAGCCGTGCGGCCTCGGCGCGCAGGAACCGATCCGGTAGCTGGATCAGGATGCCGGCACCGTCACCGGTGTCCGGGTCGGCGCCGCAGGCACCGCGATGCGACAGCCGCCGCAGCACCTCGAGCCCGTCGTCGATCACGTCGCGCGAGCGCGTGCCATCGATCTGGGCGACGAAGCCGACGCCGCAGGCATCTCGCTCGTAGCTCGGATGATGAAGTGAACGAGGCGTCACCCTGGGGTCATCTCCCGGCATTTCGCGAATCTAACGCAACGCGTTAGCCAGGTCTATCTCAACGTTGCCGGCCTTGCCGCGGCGTTGCCACGCCGCGACCGCACGCGGCTCGCTAGCGTGATCCGATGCGAACCAATCTCGGCACCGGCCTCGTCACTGGCTTCCTACTCGTCGCGGCGACCGCGTCGGCCGACGTCGCGATCCCGACCTTCGCGACGATGGATCGGCTCGACGGCGAGTCGAAGATCATCCCATCGATTGGCTACACGATGTTCGACAGCAATGGCGACGAGAGCGTCGCGGCGCAGAACCTCGATCTCCACGCGCACTTCGTCGCGCCGCAAGGCATGGGTGGCTACCTGCAGATCTCCGCGGCACGCGTCTCCCTCGGAGACGAGACCGAGTCGGGGCTCAACAACCTCGAGCTCGGTGGGCTGTACCAGCTACATAGCAGCGTGCCGGTCGTGTTCCGGGCCGGCCTGTCGATCGACACCTCCGACGCCGAGGACGGCGCGTTCTTCGGTTCGTACTGGCGCACCACGGACTTCATGGCCAACTTCCCCGACACCACGTCGGTCCGGGTCAGCGCCTCACCCATGATCCGGTCCGGCATCGGCTTCTTCCGCGCCGATGTCGGTGTCGACGTGCCGATCGATGCGCCGGACGACAACGACGTCACGGATCCGATGGTGCGGCTCAACGTTGGTGGTGGTGTGGAGACTGGCGGCATCGCCGTGATGGGCGAGCTCGCGACGATCGCCCTGACCGGGGACGCCGACGAGAGATTCCTCCACACGGTGGCGGTGACCGGCCGCTACATGAACGCGCAGGTGCGGCCCTCGCTCAGCCTCGTGGTGCCCCTCGACGAGGTGATCCGCGAGTTCATGACGCTGTCGATCCAGGTTGGGGTCGAGGTCCCGCTGCCGATCTAGCGCTTCGGCGCCAGCTCGGCGATCAGATCCGCCGCCGCGAGCCGCGTCAGGCCTTCGCCTCCGGTGGTGCGCGCGTCGAGCACGAAGCCGGAGGATCCGGTGGGAATCGCGAGGTCGTCCCGCAGGGTCGCGAACCAGGTGGGTGCATCGGCGGCCGGGATCACGGAGATCGCGCCGTCGTGATCGCGCGCGAGGATCCGGACGAGCCGGGCGTGACCGGTCTCGCTGTCGCGCCGCTTGTACATCGTGATCTCGTCGTCGCGCTCGCGCACGTAGACGACGTTGCCGCGCGCGGCCGCGTGGATCGCGGCGACGTCCCACAGGGTCGGGCGTGCGCCGGTCTCGGTGAAGTCGGCGAAGTCCTTGCCGAGGTGTGCGAGCGCGGCGCGATAGCCGCCGACCTGGTGGTGAAAGCCCTCGCCCGTCAGGTGGACATCGAGCCAGCGCATGCGGCGGCGCTCGAGATCGACGGTCACTGGCACGGTGATCGTGGACTTGCCCGAGAGATCGAACCGCTGCGCGACGCTGCGCGGATCGAACGGCTGGTCGCCCTGTGGCGCGACCATGATCCCCGCGAATCCGTAGGTCAGGCGATCGAACGAGATCGAGTTGAAGCTGAACACCACAATCACCGCATGGCGAGCGCGCAGCTTGGTCAGTGCCGCGAGATCCAGATCGACGAACTCGGACGAGCCGAGTGGCGGCGGGGCGCTCGTCAGATCGCCCGAGTGCACGGCCGCGTGCTCGCCGAACCGCAGGTGCGTGAAGTCACAGGTGCCGACGTGGCGCCAGTTCGCGTCGTACAGCGCGATCGAGAGATCGAGGTCGACGCGCGTATTGAGCGGTTCCTCCCAGTGAAGGAACAGCCGCAACGTCGCGCCGGCCGGGATCTCGATCTCGCTGCCGCGCGGCCAGGCGATCTTGGCCTTCGAGGCGGAGCGCTCGCCGATCGGCACCAGCAGATCTGCGAGGCCGCGGTCGATCACGGCGCGCGCGTAGTGGCGCCTGGCCTCCGCACGCGCGATCAGCTCGCTGCGCACGGCGGACACGATCGTCCCGATCGCATCGGCGGAGAGAGGCAAGCGGCGGTCCGGCATCCCCCACGCCTTCAGCACATCTCCCTTCGGGAACACCACGCGCCGCGGCCACGGCGCGCCGCGCTTCGCGATATGCGACGCGAGCGTGATCAGCATCGCCGGTGCACCGCGCTGCGTCGCCGTGCGGATCGCCGCCAGCACGTCCGCGATCGCCTCGGGCTGGCGCGCGCTGACCACGCGCACGAGATGATCAGCGCGCCGGAGCAGCTCGCCGGGTCGCTCCGCGAGGCGCTCGATCGCGGCGCGCGCGTCACCGGCTCGCAGCGCGGCCTCGACGGGACCGGCCCACGGGGTGACGGCGATCCGATCCTCGACCAGCTGTGCGTTGGCCGTGGTCGAGGCGTGCGCGGCAGCATCGGGCCGAAGCTGGCCCGCGACACCGAGGTTCGACGGATCGTTGCAAACGCGAGCGCCGCAGTTGCAGCTGCTTCGCGCGCTCGAACGGGTGCAACCGTTCGCCGACGCGCTTCCACAGCCCGCCATGACGGGCCATGTCCTCGAGCATCGCCTCGAGCGGCAACCGATCGAGCACCTCGAGCACCGCGCGTCGCAAGCTGCGGCCGATCGATCGCAGCCGCATGGGCTCCAGCAGTGCCGGGTCGCCGCCCATCAACACGACCGCGACGCGCAGCACGTCGGTGGCGGTCTTCAGATGCCCTTGCGTCGCCTGCGCCATCACGCCGCGAGCCGGTGCCACCATCCACAGCCGGGCGACCGTGATCGCCACGGTCTCCTTGACCGGGATGTTCGCCGGCATCCAGCTCGCCGCCTTTGGTCCCATCGCGTCGATCACGGTCTCGACCTCTGCACGATCGTCCTTCGACAGCGGCGTCACGCGGGCGACCAGTCGCTCGAACCGATCGCGCGCGACCCCGACCAGATCGAACGCGAGGTGCAACAGCCGCAGATCACCGTCGCTGCGCGTGACCAGCTCGGCTCGACCCGCGGCCGGGCGCACGAACGGATCACCGGGAGCGACGCGGCGATGACAGATCGGGCAACCGGCGTACGTGCCGCCGTCCCAGCAGCTCCGACACACGAGGTGGCCGCATGGATCGAGCGCGCCGACCGCCTTTTTCTGACCGCACCACGGGCACGGCTGCTCCGGGCGAGTCGCCAGCCACGACAGCACGCGGCGCAGGTACAGCGTCTCGGTGTCGTGTGGCGTCGCGGCCGGGAAGCCGCGGAACAGCGGGACGTGCGGGCGATGCGCGCCGAGCGTCTTCGCGAGCGTGTCGACCATCCAGTTGCGCAGCTCCTGGATCGCGCCGTGGGGCAGGCGCCGGATCGTCATCCCGAGGTCGAGGCTCATCACGAAGCCGAGCTGCACGAGCTCGTCCTCGAACTTGTCGACGTCGGTGTCGCGCATCGGCCGCGTCGCCGCACTCGCGACACGGTCGGGGTCGAGGATCACGATGTGGGTGCGCGCCAGGAGCAGCGTACGGATCGGGTCCATGCGTGCCTTCTAAACAGAGGCGGAGAGTGGATGCGCTACCGTTAGCGGGTAGAAGGAAGCGCACCCGGAGCCGCCGGACCGCAGCGTATCACGGTCATTCTTGCCGTCGTACCGTCGGATCCGGCGGGACATGCTCCGTAAGAGCGCGAGGGCAGTCGCGTTGACACCTCGCAACGGCTTGGGAATACTCGGACGTTGAAGCATCACGGGGATGTGGCCGTCGAACGGTCAAAGGAGACTCGCATGAAGTCACGTTATGTTCTCGCGCTGGGGCTCGTGGCGGCACTCGCAGCACCTGCGTGCGTGGTGCGTGGAAGTGGCTCGATGTCCGCGACCAGCACGCCGGTCGTCTACACCGAGCCTCCGGCGGATCAGCAGGAGTCCATCGAGGTCCGGGAAGGCCACGTCTGGGTGCGTGGTCGCTGGGACTGGCAGAACGGCCAGTGGACCTGGATCGGCGGACACTGGGAGCGCGAGCGTGCGGGATACGCGTGGCAGCATGGCCGGTGGGAGCGTCGCGGAAGCTCGTGGCACTGGGTCGACGGGCGCTGGTATGCCGGCGCTTCGGGCGGTGGCTCGATCGACACCAGCACGTCCCCGGGTGGCCTCGGCGTCACGGATGGCGCGGGTCCGCGTCACGATCACCATCCTGTCGACCAGCAGCCCCGTCCGCCGCGGGGGGACACCTCGACCGCGCCCGGTGGCGTCACGGTCTCGGGTGGCACCAATCTGACCCCCCGGCCGCGCTACCCGACGGCACCGCCACCCGCACCGCGCACCGAGAACTTCGGGCCGTCACGCTCGGGCTTCATCTGGGTCTCGGGTCGGTGGGACTGGCAGAACGGCTCGTGGGCGTGGGTTGACGGGCACTGGGAGCGCGCGCGCGCCAACGCGAGCTGGATCGCTGGACGCTGGGAGCTCCAGGGCAACTACTACGTCTGGATCGAAGGTCGCTGGGGTCGTTAGCGGACGGTGATCTGCAGCGTCTGCGTCGCGACGCCACCACGGCTGTCGCGCAACACGAACCACAGCCACGCCGTGCCCGCGGCGGGTGTGTGCCATGTCGCCCTGACCGTGGTCGCGAGCTCGGCCTCCGCGACTGCGCTCGCGTCGACGGCGATCGAGCCGCCCGTGGCGAACCACGACAGCCGCATCGCTTCGCGCCGGGTGACCAGCGTCTGCGTGAGCGCATCGTAATAGAGGTAGCTCTCGACGCTCGCCTCGGGCCACGACGCCACCAGGGTGACGTCGGTGTCCGCGGGGACCTCGGTCAGCACGATCGGGTCGAGCGACGGGTTCGCGTTGGCGACGTAGCGAACATCGAAGTCGCGGGCGACCTCGGGCGGTGCCGTCGGCAGCTTGCACGTGATCCGCGACAGCCCGAACGCGACCAGCTCGCCGACATCAGCGCGGATCGGCTGGTAGTAGCCGCCGGTCGGATCTGGATCGCGCGGGCGGAAGCCGGTGCCAGGCGTGTCGGGACCGAACAGGATGCAGCCGTCCGCCGGCAGGGACGCCGTGACGCTCGGTGCCTCGCCGAGGCCGACCAGGTCGTCCAGCCCGAGGCAGGCCTCCGACACCGCGTTGTCCTCGGTCGGTGGCTTCGAGGCGCCGCAGTACGCCCACGTCGGCGTGGTGGACAGCGGACCGTCGGGGCTGGCGGCGAGCAGCGTGTAGCTGACGGTCGCGCCCGGCTTCGCTTCGGCTGGCGCGGCGACCACGGCGAGCACGCGGGGCTCGCGCACGATCGCGAGCCGTTGATCGAGGCCGTCCTCGCAGGCGACCAGCAACCCGAGCAGGGCGACGCGCCTCATGGCGTAGCCTCGATGCGAAGGCCGACGATCGCCAGCACCGGCAGGCTGGTGAGGAATCCTTGCTGCGCGAAGTCCGCGCTGTAGATCAGCTCCTCGGCGTTCGCACGGTTGGTCAGGTTCTGGATCTCGAGGTAGGCGGTGGCGCGGGTCGACCCGAGCACGAGCGACCGCTCGGCGCGCACATCGGCGGCGAAGAACGTCGGCAGCCGAACTCCGTTGTGCTCGCCGCGGATCGGCTGGAACCGACCGGAGCGCGCGTCGAAGAATGCCCCGAGCACACCGGTGCGCGGCTCACCCGTCGACACGCGGACGCGGCCGCCGAGCGTCCACGGTCCCGCCTCCCAGCCCGCGACCGCGATCAGCCCGTGCGTCTGATCGTGATCGAACAGACGCTCGGCCTGCGACGCGGCATCCTTGCGCGTGCTGCGCGACAGGCTGTACGCGAGCCACCCCGAGAGTCCGTGCCAGCCAACGACGCGCGCGGTGAGCTGCGCCCCGATCACGCGCCCGATGCCACCGTGCGTGAGCGCCTGCGCGAGTTGCGGCGTGACCGCGAGATCGCGCGCGACCAGCTGGTCGAGCCAGCGCGCATAGCCCGCGGCTTCGATCGCGAACGGGGCGCGGCGCCACTGGCCACCGACCGTCGCATGCCACGCCTGCTCGAGCCTCAGGTCGGGTGTGCCGAACGCGGCGGACGTATCGCTGCCTGCGCGCGCCTGGTGATAGCGCCCGCCATCGACCCGGATCACCGTGTCGTCTCGTACCCGAAGCTGGATCGACGCGCGCGGATCGGCGGTCAGCTCGATCTGCTGACTCTCGATCTTTGGGGTGGCCCCGACGCGCGGGGTGAGCCGACTCGCGCCGAGCAGCCAACCATCGAGCCGGCCGCCGATCGTCGCGAGCACGCGATCGAAGCGCAGATCGAGCGCCGCATGACCGGCGAGGTCGACGGTCGACGCGTGCCAGCGATCCGCGGCGACATCATCACCCGGTGGCTGTCCAAAGATCCGCCGATCGCCCTCGCGGGCCGGGATCGTGAGGGAGCCCGTGCGCATGTGCTGCGCGGTCTCGGCATCGAGATCGAGCCCGGCCGTCAGCGTCGCAGGCGCGGCGATCCGCGTCTGCTGGATCGCGCGCGCGCCACCGACCCATTGCGACGCGCGCGCGGTCGCCGGGATCAGTCCGACCTGGAGCTCGTCGCTCGAACGATCGCGGCCGAACCACAGCGTCGCGCTGGAGTAACCTTGCGCGGTCTCGCGGCGCAGCGTGAGCTGGGCACGGATGGTTCGCTGATCGACGCGCTGCTCGGTCCGGGTCGCCGGGTCGGACGACGCGAGCGTTCGATCGAGCGCGTCGATCGAGCCGAGGATCCAGCCGGTGACGATCAGATCGTCGGCGAGCTTGCCGCGCGCGAGCAGCTGGCCATCCGTCCAGCGCGGTAGGGGCGCGTTGGGAGCCAGTGTCATCGGATCCGAGACCGCATCGATCGCGCGGTCGAGCCAGCTCTTGCGCAGCGCCGCCGCGACGGTGACCGGGCCGAGCTTGGTGCGTCCCGACGCGCTGCCGTCGAGCAGATCGGCCTGCGCCCGGTACGCCGGCGCGTTCGCCGGAGCGACGAGCCCGATGTCGATCACGCCGCCGATCGCGCGCCCGCGATCAGGTCCGAACGCCGCGGGCGCCAGCCGGATGTCACCGACCAGATCGTTGCCGACCGCCGCGCGATAGCCGCCGACGTGATAGAGCGCCGCGACCGGGACGCCATCGACGAACACGCGCGTGTCCCGCGGCGCTGCGCCCCACACCACGATCTCCGACGAGCCGGCCGGCGGGCGTGCGACTGCGGGCAACGACTGCACGACCTTGCCGGCATCGCCGCCACCGGGCACCGCGCGCGCGAGCTTCGCATCGACCCGGGTCTCGCCGGGAGCCGTGGGCGCGATGTCGATCACCTCGATCCGCTCGCCGCCGATTTGGTCCGCGGGGTCGACGGCGATCTCGAGCTCGAGATCGCCCGTGACCAGCACGGCCTCGCGCCGGGTCGCGAGGAACGGCGCAGAGACCTCGATCGTGTAACGCCCGCGCGCGAGCGCGACGGAGAACGAGCCGTCATCCGACGTCGCGACCAGCTCGCCAGCGACCGAGATCACGGCACCAGCGATCGGCGCGCGGGTTGTCCGATCGACCACGCGGCCACGCAGCGTCGCAACCGGCTGGGCCGCGGCCACACCCGCGAGCACGACCGCGCACAAGATCACGAGCAGCCGGGTCACAACGCGAACCGCAGCGCACGCACGCCGGCGCCTGCGCCGTGCGGGAGCAACGTGTCGTCCGGAACGGCGACGCCGCGTGCGGCTCCCACCAGCTCGCCGTCGCGATACGCCGCGACGAACCACGCTGCGCTGCCATCGCCGCACATCGCGCGCGCGTCGACCCGCACGACGTACTCGCCTCCCGGCGGCGGCACGGTCCAGATCACGTGCTCGCCCGGGCTCGCATCGCGCCGGCAGTCCTTGTTGCCGTCGTGATCGAGGATGCCGAACCCACGCCATGCTTCTGGTGGATCCGGTGGGTCGCCAGGCGCCGGCGGAACGTACGTGTTGGGATCGTCCGACCACGCCTCGCCGCCGAGCGGATCGACGACGTGGACATCGAGATCGGCGCGGCCTTGCCAGATCAGCGCGATCACGAGCTCGCCGGTCGGTGGCTCCTCGGGGGCGGCGATCGCCTCGTAGGTCGCCGCCGCGCCGAACCTGCCGTCGCGATCGGCGGCGGCGATCCGCAGCACGAACGGCCCGGGCGGGAACCCAGGTGCGAGGCCGATCGTCGCCTTCGCACTCGCGAGATCCGGGGCGTCGAAGTCCGGTGGTGCCGCGGGCACCAGCCACGTGTCATCGATGCCGTCGATCCCGATCACCGTCGTGCGCGCGGTCGGTTCGAGCGTGCCGTCGATCCGCTCGCGGAATGTCCCGATCGGGATCGCGGCGTGCGAGGTCGCGAGCGCGAGCGCACCAGGGCCGCCGTCGTCCGCCGGAAAGGCGCCGGGCCGGTACTGCGCGCCCTCGACCTGGAGCAACGCGCCGAGTCCCGGATCCGGGCTCGCGGCGGTGCAGCCGGCGATCCCGATGACGAGCAGCATCCGCATCAGAAGCCGACCTGGGCGCGGAGCGTGATGCGATCCGCTGACTGCGTGAGCGGCATGCCGTCGTCACCCCGGCCGTTCGGGTTGCGCTCGTGATCGTACTGCGCGACGAAGCGCGCCGCGTGCCAGCGCCCGGCCGCCATGATCGACAGCGTCGAGTACACGCGGTCGACGCCGACCAGCGGGATGCCCTGGCGCTCGCGTGCATCGCGATCCGCGGCGTACCGATCGTAGCGAGCGCCAGCTTGTGCGTGGTCCCCGAGGTTCTGCACGAAGCCGAGCGAGAACCCGAGGTGACGGAGGTCGCGGTCCTGTGCGATCGGATCGGCGTACACCAGGCCGCGATCGAGGTTGGTCGCGAGTGCGAGCTCTGCGAACGCGGTGCCGTTGCCGACCGCGCACAAGCACCAGTGGAGCTGAACATCCGCGCCGAGCGCCTGGCGTTCGAACGTTTCCGACGGCGTCCCCGGCGATCCCGGAATCACCTGCAGCTCCGTGCCATCCACCATGCCGTTCTGGTTCTCGTCGACCCACTCGAACGCGTCCTTGGTCGGCGGCGTGCCGGCGTGCAGGCCGGTGCCGATGAGGGCCGACACGCCGGCCTCGACGCGAAACTTGCGCGGGCCATCGACCGCGAGCCCGAGCCTGCCGACCAGATCGTAGCTGCCGGTCGGATCCTTGCCGCGCCACTGCGCATCGCCGACCGGTGCGCCGTTGACCAGCGCGGCCGACCACCGCGCGAGCCCGTAGGCGCCCTGCACCAGCACCCCGGCGTCGTAGTTGCCGGGGAACAGCGCGCGCGCAAAGGCCGGCGGCTCGAGGAACGCCTTGTCGCGGTCGTTCGCCGGGACCTCGGCCCCGAACGGGGTCTTGAACAGCCCGGCGCTGATCGTCACGAGGGGCGCCGTGGCTCCGGCGGGGACGAACGACCACCCGACCTGCGCGCCGAGGATCCGCGCGGTCGAGCCATTGATCGTGTTGCCGTCGAGCTCGAGCGATCCAAACATCCCGTCGCGGCGAGCCTCCGCGCGCAACCGGCCGCGGCGGATCAGGACGCGTTCCTTGTTCAGCGGCTCGCCCGCGGGATCGAGCTCGTCGAACGAGTCCTCGCTCCACGCGACCGCGTCTGCCTGGAGGTAGCCGGTCAGCTCGAGCTGCCAGCCGCGACGCGTGATCGCGGGTCGCAGGGGCTCGTCGGCCGCCGCCGTCCCCGAGAGCCCGGCGATCAGGGCCGCGCAGATCAGGGCGGTAACGACGGCAGCGTTCCGTCGGGGTTGATCAGCGGCGGGGTGGACGCCTTGAAGATCTTCTGCGCATCGGTGCACGCGTTGATGATCTCTTCGTGGGTCTGGGGGTTCTCGAAGCACGAGGCATCCGGTTCCACGGCAGCGTCCTGCGGTCTCGCGTCCTTGGGAGTGTTGTCGCCATCATCGCCGCACGCGCCGGTGAAGGCGAGCGTCAGCGCGGCCAAGATCTTCAGGGTTCGCATCACTGCACCTCGCAGAAGCCGTTGCGGCACGCACCCGACGCACATGGCGTCGCGCCATCACAGACAGCGCAGGTCGAGGTATCGACCAGACTCTCGTACTTGCACACGCAACTCTCGGCTGGCTGGTAGAGCGAGAGCGGGCCGCCCTCGAACGCGCGCTTGACGCCCATCGCGCAGTCCGGGACCAGGCCGACAGCGGCGACGATCTGGGTCATGTCGAAGCTCTGCGCCGGGGTCACGCTGCGCCCCGAGATCAGCTCGACCACGTAGCGCGCATCGGCGTCGACCGGGGCACCGGCGCCGTTGATGGTGTCCATCCAGATCGTCGGCGACCACACGGTATAGTGACCGTCTCGCACGTTCTTCTTGTCGTGCGAGGTCTTGTTCGAGTCCGGATAATACGCGGCGTACTGGCCGCGCGAGCGGAACGCGAGGATGTTGAGCGTGTCGCGCCGCGCGTCGTAGACCTCCTGGCCGAGGATGCCGATCGCCTCGGGCGGACCGGTCTCGATCGCGCTGACCACCATCGGCGAGCCGTCGAACCGGATGCCCTTCCACTTGTCACCGGGCACCGAGATGTTGGCCGCCCACGCGAGTAGCGTGCTCTTGGTGATCGTGCGGATGAACATCTGCGACTCGTTCATCCATGGATTGATCATGCCGGCCATCCCGAAGCCGAACACGAAGTACGCTTCCTCGAACGTGATCGCCGTGTGCTCGGTCTGCTGCTTGGGCACCGCTATCACGTAGGCCTGCTTTGGCCCCTCGGACAGCCGCACCGTTGCCGGAGCCGGGTCCTGGGTGCACGCACTGTTGAACAGCGCCGAGTTCGCGATCTCGGGGACCACGCCGCCGGTGGGGGGCTCGCACGACAGGGTCGGGGACGCCGGCGTCCAGGCGGGGTCCTCGAGCGTCGACGGGATGTACTGCATGTTCACCGTGATCGGTACACGCGTGTAGATCGCCTGGATGTTGGCGCACGAGCCGCTGGTGATGAACACGAGCGACAGCGGCTTCGGGGTGTTGTCCCGCAGCGCGCGGCCGAGCTGCTTCATCAGATTTGTCTGGGTAT
>JBBJLY010000482.1:0-3105 GCA_037720695.1 Kofleriaceae bacterium
CGGCGGCCACGATCGCGGGATCGATGCGACCGGCGCGGACCAACCAGCGTGCGGCGATCGCGCGCGGACCGTGATGCGGATCGCGCAGGCCGGGCTCGACGAGTGCCCACTCACCGCGCCGGGCGAGCACGTCCAGCTGGAGCGCACGTGTGCGCGCCGAGCAACCGGCCAGCGCGAGCACGGCGGCGTGCGCCTCGTGCGTGTGCCGGCCGTGCAACTCGACGGCGATCGCGTCCGCGAGTGACGGATCGCGGGACCAGCTCGCCAGCTCGTCATCGGCGAGCAGCGGCAGCGCCGCGCGGCGCACCGAGACGTCGCCGGTCCGGGCCGCGGCGCGCCGCGGGTATCGGATCGTCAACCGGGCCGCGTCGACCCAGCCGAGCGCCCACCGCATCGCACCGGGCCGCGCCACCGGGAACTCACTCGCGAGCACCGCCGTGGCGAGCGCCTGCGGCGTCGCCGAGCGCGTCGAGCAGGCGATGCACGGTGGTCACCACGTGCGGGATCCGCGACTCCTCGGTGGTCAGCGCCGCCCGATACCGCGGGTCCCAAAACCGCGATCCGTTCGCGGCGAGCACGCGCAAGGGCGCATGCGGATCGCAGAGCAGCTCGACCAGCGCGAGCGGCGACACCAGGCGATCGACCAGCAGCCGCGCGGTGACGACCGCGGGATCGGGATCGAGGAGGTGTGCGGGGAGCTCGCTCCGGCTCGCGGCGCGCGCCGGCGTCTCGAGCGCGACCGGCCCCCACGAGGCGCGCAGGAACGCCAGCGCGTCGGACGGAGGTTCGGCGAGGATCTCGTCGCGGATCGCAACATCGCGCGCGCCGAGCACGGCGAGCACCTTCACGGCAGCATGCCGGACGCGCCAGAACGGATCGCCGAGCGCGCGCGTGAACGTCTCGAGCTCGCTCGCACCGGCGATCGCCGCGAGTGCGCAGATCGCACCGCGCCGGATCCACCACATCTCGTCGCGCTCGACCAGGCCGCGCAGCGCGGCACTCGAGGCTGGCGAGCCACAGCGCGCGAGCGCGCGCAGGATCGCGTCACGCACGAGCGGTGAGCGGTCCCCGAGCGCGTCGAGGAGCCAGCTCTCGATCGCCGCGGCGCCGGGCGCCAGGTCGGCCAGCCGCCGCGCCGCGGCCGCGCGCACGTGAGCATCGCGGTCGGTGTACAGCGTACGGCGCGCGGCGAACGTCAGCGACTCACTCGCGGGCAGGTCGCGCAGCGCACGGATCCGCTCGCGGCGATGCTCGGAGAACAGCGCGGACAGATCGCCCTGGTCGTCGTGGTGGTCGTCGATCTCGTTCATCGTACCTCACGGTCGCGAGCGGATCTTGAGCGCACTCGCGACCGACGCGCGCCGCCCGCGCGCTCGCCGGCCATCTCGGCGAGCATCCAGAAGTGCAGCACGCGGTCACCGGCGACCGCGAACGAGCGCTGGAACTGCATCCCCGCGGACTCCGCCGTCATCCCGGCTTGCGGCAGGCAGCGCTTGCACAGGCAGGGCAGGCCGACATCGTCGTCGTGGCCGGTCAGGTTGACGAGCGGCTCCAGCAGCGCGATCGCTTGCTCGCGCTCACCCGCCGCGTCGACTGCCTCCGCCGCCTTGCGGCGCAGCTCGACGTCCCCCGGCGCGTTCGCGAACTCTCCCAACAGCACACGCCTGTCGTCAGCCCCCATGATCGAAGACGATAGGCTCGGGTTCCGACATGCCGCCAGCGCCCGATCCGAGTTTCGTCGCGGCGTGTGGCGCTTTGTGCGGGTTCCGCGTGATCGGCGCGCCGCTCGCTGCACGCAAGGCGCAGCTGCTCGCGGGTGAGGTCGACGGCCGTCCCGCGATCGCGAAGCGCGTCGCGCCGCGCTTCGTCGACGGCTGCGAGGCGCCGCCGAATCCGGTGTGGGCCTGGTACTTCGCGCGCGAGGTCGCGATCTATCGCGCGTTCGCCGCGCGACCACCGGTGCTGCGCGTGCCGCAGCTGATCGCCGCGACCGAGGAGCTGCTCGTGATCGAGCGCCTGCCGGGCGAGCCAGTCGCGCGCCGGCGACGCCCGGATGCGGCATGCGAGCCAGCCGTCGTCGCGGCCTTGCTCGCGACCGGTCCTGCGCTCGCGGCGTGGCAGGGCACGCTGCCCGCGCTGCCGCCACCGCCCGACGTCCGCGCGCAGCTGCGCTCGCGCTTGCTCGAGGATCCGACGGCGCCCATCACCTGGATCACGAGCGGGCTCGTACGCGCCGCCAGCCGGGGGCTGGTCGACGACGAGGTCGCCAAACGCGCGGTCGCGGCCGTGGAGGCGTATCCCGCGACCGCGATCCGCCACGGCGATCTGCTGCTGCGCAACGTGATCGGTGACGGCGACCGGATCGGGCTGGTCGACTGGGAGTGCGCCGGGACCTATGTGGCGGACTGGGACCTCGCGCTGCTCTCGACCCAGCTCGCACCGGCCGCCCGGGCCCAGATCGAGGCCCAGATCGAGGCCCAGATCGAGGCCGAGCTCCCAGCGCTCGCCGGCGACCGGCGGCGCGCGTTCTTCGCGCTGACCGTGTTCGCGCTGGTCCGCGAGCTCGCGTTCCTCGACGCGTTTCGCCAGCCCGCCGACGCCCCGGCACGGGTTGCCCTCCGCCACGAGCTCGCCCGCGTCAGCGCAGCGCTGGGCTGACCCGTTTCGCAGTTGCGGCCGGGCCGGGTTTCGAGCCAACTTCGCGCCCGTGATTCGCGCCCTGCTCCTCGATCTCGACGACACGCTGTTCGATCGCCACGCCGCGTTCTCCGCCTGGGCGGATGACCTGGCGTGGGCGCAGCGCGGCCGCTCGGTCTCCGGCGACGAGCTGCGACTGCTCGGCGAGCTCGACGCGCGCGGTCAGCGATCCCGGCGCGAGCTCGCGAACGACGCGTATGCCCGGCTCGGCTTCGTGATCGATCCCAACACGTTCCCCGCCGCGCTCGCGGAGCACGTGATGATCGAGGACGGCGTCGCGCGCACGATCACCCGGCTCGCCGAGATCATGCGGGTCGGCATCGTCACCAATGGCGGGGCGGCGCAGCGCCGGAAGCTCGCGCGGATCGGTCTCGAGGAAGTCGTGCACGCGGTGTTCGTCTCGGGCGA
>JBBJLY010000483.1:0-3104 GCA_037720695.1 Kofleriaceae bacterium
GATCGGGATCTGCTGAATCGGCCGCGGGATCCGACGGCGCGACCGGCTTGGTCAGCGCGCCGTGCATGATCAGGTAGATCTCCGGGTCGTAGAAGAACTGGTAGTGGCCGACGAACTTGTCGCACAGGCCGATGTTGGTCGCGCCCGGGATGATCGACGTCTTGTACGGCTGGATGTACTCGTCGGTGCAGGTGTAGATCGACGTCAACGGCACCGACGGCAAGGGCGCGTTGTTCACGGTGTCGAGGAACTCGCTGCCCGGCGTCAGGTCATCGAGCGCGTCCCAGCCGACCAGGCCGTACGCCCACGGCGCCTTCGCGACGCCGTGCTGCGGCGAGATGAACGTCACCATGCGCGACACCGTCTGGTCACCACCGAGCGCCTGGATGTAATGGCGCGCGATCAAGCCGCCCGTGCATTCGGCGAGGATGTCGATCTTGTCCTCACCGGTCTCGGCGCGGATCCGCTCGATCTCCTGACCGAGCAGCTCCGAGTTCTCGAACAGGTCGCCGCTCAGCAGGGCAGGCGGCTCGTAGACCACGGGGCGGAACCCATCGCGCTCGAGGCGCGCCGCGATCGGCTCGAACCACTCGGCCGGGATCGTGACCCCGGTGATCAGGAGCACCGTGCGCGGCTCCTCGAGCGGCGGTGGCCCCTGCTCGAGCTCGCCGATCATCCGCTCCTGCTCGTACTTGTCGAGGAACACGTCGCCCCAGAACCGGGGATCCTGGAGGTCTCCCGGCGGGAGCTTCATGCACGCCGAAAACGTGGCGAGGCTGGCGACAAAGGCTTGGCTGAACATCGGCTGGAGGTCCTTGCGAGATTTATAAATTGAACGTTCAATCAGTAAAGTCCAGAAGCAACTAGCAGGCGGTGAATGCGCCCGTCAACGAGAAAGAGAACGAGATTGACAACCGCTTGATTATCGGTTGAATATTCATTCACTAATGGAGGGCAAGGCAAAGCGCGGGCGTCCGCCGGCACCCGACCGTCGAGAGTCGATCCTCGATGCCGCGCTCCAGTGCTTCGTGGAGCGCGGGTTCCACGGCACCGCGATCCCGCAGATCGCCGAGAAGGCGGGGATCTCGGCCGGCACGATCTACCACTACTTCGAGAGCAAGGAGGCGCTGGTCAACGCGCTGTACCGGATGTGGAAGGGGGCCGTCGCGCAGCGCGTGTTCACCGCGTTCCCGCAGGGAGCACCGCCGCGCAAGCAGTTCGAGGTCATGTGGCACGAGATCGTCGAGTTCGCGCGCAGCGCGCCGACCGCCTTCGCGTTCATCGAGCTTCACAACCACGCGTCGTATCTCGACGCCGAGAGCATCGCCGTCGATCGCAGCGTGAAGACGTTCGCGCACGGGGTCATGCAGGGCGCGCAGCGCGACGGCCTGCTCAAGCCGCTCGACGCGTTCGTCCTGATGGAGCTCGTGTTCGGCGCGTTCGTCGGCATGATGCGCGCGCACTGGGAAGGGCGCATCGAGCTGACGGACGACGTGATCCGCGGTGCCGAGCAGGCGTGCTGGGACGCGGTCGCGCTCAGCCGCTGAATCTGGTCATTCGGCGCGGATCGGCCACACGCGCCACACCACGCCGCCGCGCTCGTCGCGCCGGACCACGGCGAGCTCGCCGGCGACCGGGTCCACGAGCTCGACCCGGAGGTACGCCTGCGGCAGATCGAAGTCGTGCATCGTGCCGCACGAGGTCAGCCAGTTGACGTCATCGGTGTCGAGCGCCTCCACCGACAGCGGAAAGTCGACCTCGAGCCCGACGACGATCTCGCCTTCGGGAGGCGGGCCGTTGTCCATCGTGACCGAGACCAGCTCGGGATTCTGCGCCGTCATCCCGAGCCACACCGTCTTGACGGCGAACAGCGCCTGCGCGCGATACGACACGCCGACCCGAAGCGGTACCGGCAGGCCGGGATCGATCCCGAGCTCGAGTCGCGCGGCGGCGAGCTGATCCTCGCTCGGCGCCGTGACGTACCAGCGCCCACCTTCAGGCGTCAACGTGCCCGCGAGGCTCTCGGGCGACACGACGATCGCGAGCTCGGGAGCCTCGACCGAGGTCACGCCGCCCTTGATCGCGAGCAGCGCGTCGAGCTCGCTCCGCTGTCCAGACTCGACCGCAGGCGGGGTCGCGCGCACGGCGATGATCCGATCGTGATCGAGCTGCCACGGCGGATCGAGATCGCCATCGCAGGCGGCGAGCAGGAGGGCGAGGCCAACGAGGACGCGGTTCACAGCACACCTCGCACGCCGAGAGAGGGGATGATCGGCAACGAGCGGAACGCGCTGCGCTGCGTGTAATCGTAGCTGTAGAAGTAGGTCACGATGCTGTCGTTCATGTAGACGTTCTGGACATCGACGAAGCCGGTGAGCTCGACGGGTCCCCACTTCCACGAGCGGTCGATCCGGAGATCGAGCTGGTGGTGCATCGGGGCGCGCTCGGAGTTCGAGTCCGCGTAGAGCGGGACGTAGATGTTGCGATCGCTGTCGAACACCGAGCCGATCGCCGGGGTGAACGGGAGCCCGGAGTAGAGCTGGAACCGGCCGCCGAACTGCCACTTGCCGTACTTCCAGCTGAGCGCGGCATTCATGCTGTGGGGCTGGTCGAACGTGAACAGCCGTTCCTCGCCGCCGGGTTGATCGACGCGGGTCGAGCGCGAGTACGAGTAGCTGAGCCACGCGAACCACGGGCCGCCGCGGTACGTGCCGAGCAGCTCGCCGCCCATCGACTTGCCACGACCGTTGTTCCCGATCGATCCATCCATCTCGCGCGTGATCAGCGAGGAGCGTCCAGTGTAATAGAGCGAACCCTGCACCCGGGCGCCTTCGCGCGGCTCGAACTGCAAACCGCCGATCAGCTGCTGCGAGCGCTCTGACTTGAGGCCCTTCTCGAGCAGCTCGGACTGATACTCCGGCGGGCGGCGGTAGGCACCGGCCGCGAGTCGTGCGGTCCATGCGCGAGCAACCTTGAACTGGAGCTCGCCGCGCGGCTGCAGCGCGAACTCCTCGCCACGCCCGAACACCTCGGCGCGCACGCCGGCGGTCGCGCGAATCCGCGGATCGAGGTTCGCGGTGACGTTGCCCCATGCTGCGAAGTCC
>JBBJLY010000484.1:0-3089 GCA_037720695.1 Kofleriaceae bacterium
AAGGAGCACGAGATCGTGACGGGCCCAAAGGTCAAGCGGGTCCCGACTGCCACGCTTGGGATCGCGGCGCAGCTTCATCGTCGCCAGCTCGGCAGGATCAGGAAACCACGCGCGGATCGCCAGGTCGTCGTCGATCAGGTCGTTCGCGAGATCCTCGGCGGCGGCGAGCTCGGCCTCGGGGATCCGATCGCGCGCGACGTCGATCGTCAGCGAGCTCTCGCCGAGCCGTGCCGACGCGGTCGGTGCCGCCGCACGATCGAGCAAGGCGCCCGACAGCAGATGCTGCGCGGTGTGCTGCGCCATGTGCTGGCGCCGGCGCTGCCAGTCGAGCTCGGCGATGACGGTCGTGCCGATCGCGGGGAGCTCGCCGTCGAGGACGTGCAGGATGCCGGCCTCGGTCTCCTGGGTGTCGATCACCTGCGCACCGCCGATCGTGCCGCGATCACCGAGCTGCCCGCCCGCCTCGGGATAGAACGCGGTGTGCGCGAGTAGCACGGCGGGGCGCGCGCTGTGGATCGCGTGCCCGACGACCTCGGCCTCGAACCGGCGGAGGTACGCGTCGTCGTGATACAGGCGGCGGGTCACGGCGACCCCGGGACGGGAGGCGCGGGCGCGATCGTGATCACCCACGAGTCGCAACCGCCCGGTCCATCGTCGCCGCCGATCCGCCCGGTCACCGGGCAGCTCGCATCGTGCTCGTCGGTGCGCAGGATCGTCGCGCCGACCCGCCCGAGCTCCTCGATCACCTCGACATCCGGCAGCGTGACCTTGCCGTACATCGTGGGACCGGTGGAGACCAGCGCGATCCGTGGTCGCACTGCCTCGAGGAATTGGCGGCGGCTCGACGTCTTCGAGCCGTGATGACCGACCTGCAGGATATCGGAGCGGATCGCGTCGGCGTGACGCTCCACCAGGTGCTCCTCGACGTCGCCCACCGGATAACTCGGATCCTTGCGGTCGCCGGACTCTGCATCGCCGACGAGTAGCAGCTTCGCGCCGCCGAGCTCGACCGCGAGCACGATCGAGTTCTGGTTCCAGTCCCCGAGCTTCTTGCCCTCGGCATGGAGGATCGTGAACTTCGCGGCCTCGCCGAGCTTGACGGCGTCACCCTCGCCGAAGCTGTCCCAGCGCGGCATCGCGATCGTCGCGCCCTTGACCGCGATCGCGCGATCGGTCGCTGGCGATGCCGCCGTGCGATACGCGGTGATCGTCGAGCGCGCGATTGCGGCCAGCAGCTCGCGATAAAACACCGTCTCGTTGATCCCGCCGGAGTCCCAGAAGTTCGCGACGTCATAGCAGTGCACGACGAGGTCGAGCGCGGACGCGTGATCGAGGTGGGGATGACTGAGCACGACATGGTTCAGCGGGACGCGCGTGGTCGGCGCCGCAGCGCCGTCATCGACGCACAGGTCATCGCCCGACGCGCCGAGCGTGGCCGCGAGATACGCCACGACGCGCAGCGGCTTCTCGCCCCGATCGTTGGTGCCGCCGTCGTACAGCATCGCGAAGTCGGCGCCGCGGACCAGGATCGCGAGCCCCGTGCCGACGTCGATCAGGTGGACCTGGTAGGTACCGGGTGCGGGAGCCGCGGGCAGATCAGCGAGCGTCTGGACGCGCTTCCAGCTCAGCAGTGGGCCGCCTGGCTTTGGCTGCGTGGTCCCGGGTTGATTCGGCGGCTGGGTTGGCCGGACCGGAGGACGCGGTGCGGGACACGCCGTCAGCAGCGCGAGCAGGACGAGAGTCGCGAACGAGTGCACGGCGCCATCGTAGCTGACTGCGCTCAGCGCAGGACCTTCTCGACAGCGCCATCGGGCACCCAGCCACTGGTGCCGCTGGCGACCTGGATCTTGTTCCATCCGCCTCGCCGTTCGAGGACCGTGACCTCGGCACCGCGGGGCAGCGGTTGCGACAACGCAGCAGGCGCGCCGGCGCTATCGGCCGCGCGCAGCACGACGGCGTCTCGCACCACAGCATCGTCGGTGTGGCGGTCCTCGAGCACGAGCGAGGCGAGCATCGCGAGCCACACCACGAACGGCACGGCGGCCACCGCGGCGAGGCTGCGACGGCGCCGGCCCGACCACGGTACCAGCAGCAGGATCGCGATCGCGAACCCTGCGGCCCCGACGAGGATCCGCTGCGTGCGTGGCCAGCGATGAAAGAATGCGAGCGTGTCGGTGGCGCCCGCGGTCTCGGTCGGACGGATGCCGTCGGGCTGGCGGCCGCGCAGCCACGCGAGGTTGTTGCGCGCGCGACTGCTCGATGGGTCGATCGCGAGGGCGCGGCGATAGGCCAGCGTGGCGCCGGCGATGTCACCCGCGCCGAGCGCCGCGTTCCCGAGGTCCGCGAGTAGCTCGGGACGATCGGGTTGCGCGCGGGCCGCCTGTTCGAGGGCGACGGCGGCGCGCGCGAACGCGGCTTTGCGGCCTGTGGGGTCGCTGGTCAGCTCCATCGCGTCGTGATACGCGGCGCGGCCGTCGGCCAGCGCGTCGGCCGAGGCGTCGCCGATGAACGCGACGAGCATCAACATGCTGGCGACCGCGGCCACGCCTTTGCCCTTCCCGCGCCGCGCCTCGCCAACCCAGCGCCGCAACAGGCCGGCGGCGTCGGAGCGCAGGTCGGGTGAGAACGGCTGCGCCGCCGCTCCCGGCGCGAAGCTCTCGGTCTCGAGACGAGCGAGCAGCCCGCGGTCGTCGAGCTCGCGACCGAGCACCCGCGCGAGATCGCGCAGCGCCGAGGCGAGCGGGCCGGCGATCTCGCGAGCCGGCGTCGCCACGGCACGGTCCAGCAGCTCCTCCGCGCGCCGGCGGGCCACCCGCACCTCGGCGGCCTCCTCGCGGCGATCGGCGGTCCGCAACTGCCAGCTGCGTGCGAGCAGCACGCCGATCGGGATCGCGTACAGCAGCCCGACGAGCAGCCACAGCAGGGTTCCCCCGAGCGGGCGATCGTCGACGCGGTCCGGTGCCGACAGGGCGAGCTGGGCGATCACGGCATCGTCGGTGCTCTGCTCGATGCGCTTGGCCGGCGAGGTCGACACCACGTCGCTGGCGCCGACGACGCTGCCGCCCTTGACCGACAGCGCGATCGGCTCG
>JBBJLY010000485.1:0-3084 GCA_037720695.1 Kofleriaceae bacterium
CCTGGAGTCGCGTGGATCGACCACTGCCGGCCATCCACGGCATCGAGCACCTGGATGCTGCCATCCGCAAAGGACCACCCGGCGACGCTTCCGTGCGCGGCTACGATGCGAGGTGCTGCGGTAAGCCGCACGTGTTCGATCGAACCGGCGCCGGGCCGGCGGACCAGCCCGTCGCCGTTGGTGCCGATACCAGCGACGAGCCCGGTCTCCGTTAGCAGCGCGTACTTCATGGCGTGTTCTGCGGAGACCGGCCACGACCGCAGCGCCCCCGCGGCGTAGACATAGAACGTGTTCGCGCTCGCATGGATGAATCCGTTTGCCACCATGTTCCACGCGCCGTCGGGCTCGCAGACGCCGATCACACGGGGCGTCTTGTCGATGTCGCCGAGCAGCATCTCGTGCTGCTTCGTGCACGTCACGATCTCCGAGCCGAAGACCATGAACTCTTCGACGTCGCGCGCGAACACGCGCGCGGGCTCGCCGCGAATGACGCGGTTGACGGTGCGATCGCTCGCGAGCCAGAAGGCACCGTGGTCGTTCGCGAACATGTACCGGGGGAGTGTTCGCAACGTGGCGATCTCGACGACAGGGCCACCATCGACGGGCACCTCGGCGACCGCGAGATGAGAGGTCTGCCGCACGAAATACACCCGCTCCTCGGTCGCTGACCAGATCGCGGGTTCGGTCAAGCCCTCGGCGAGGAGCCGCAGGTTCCCCGTCCGGGTGTCGAGCACATGGAGCGTACGCTCCCCGGTCGAGAGGACGACGCGCTCACCCGCTGCAATGACCTGGTCCTTGTCGAATCTGCCGGGCAGTTTGACCGTGCGATCAGCAACACCAGCTGCCTGAATGCGCGCACGCAGCAGCGCAGGGGCGCCGTGCGAAGGTATCGATCTCAGGGTCTCCCAGGCGCGTGTCGGATCGCGCTCGAGCATCGCCGCGGCGCTGTTGATCACAGCCGTTTGGTGTGCAGCCAGCGCCTGGCCACGCTCCTCGCGGATGTTGACCAGCGCGATCGCGAAGGTCGCGGTGAGCGCGACGAGTGCCGCCATCACGACCAGCGAGATGGCGCGATGGCGCGAGAAGGCCAGCGCAACGATGGCGAACCAGGAATAGTGGCGGGACGCGATCCGTCTTCCATTCGAGAACGCCTTGAGGTCGGTGGCCAACTCGCCAGCGTCGCGATAACGGTCGCCGGGATTGACTGCCAGTGCCCGGGAAATGATCGCGACAAGATCAGTGGGCACTCTACTGCGCCGTAATATGCGATCGCGCTGCGAGATGTCATTGGGTGGAACGCGATGCGTGGAGCACAGCTCCCACAGCATCGCGCCGATCGCGAAGACATCTGCCCGGTGGTCTACACGCTCGCCCCGCCATTGCTCGGGCGCCATGTAGCTTGGGGTGCCAAGCACGCTACCGGTCTCCGTGAGGTCGCCTTGAGCGGGGGTTCGGAACGGCCCGCCTTCGATCTGATCATCCGCCTCTGAAAGGTCCTTCGCCAGACCCCAGTCGATGACCACGGTCTCGCCGAAGTCGCCGACGATGACGTTGGCAGGTTTGAGGTCGCGGTGAATGATGTCGCGCTTGTGCGCGTACGCGACGGCCTCGGCCACAGCGATCACGTGGTCGAGGAGTCGCAGTCGCTCGTCGACACTGTTCGTCGATGCGATGAGCTGTTTCAGTGACCGGCCGGCCACCAGCTTCATGACGTAGAACGGAGTGCCATCCGGCCACTGTCCGGCTTCGTGCACCGGGACAATCCCGGGATGCTCGAGACGCGCCGTGATCATGGCCTCCCGCAGGAAGCGAACCTCGCCGACATCACCGCGCTTGATCAGCTCCTTGATCGCGACGTGCCGGCCGAGCTCCTTGTCATTGGCACGCAAGACCGTTCCCAGCCCGCCACGTCCATGCTCCCCCAGGATCTCGTACCGATCAGGATCGCGTTTCTGGAGTGGAGCTGCGAGGCGATGGGGCACCGGCAGGGGCAGCGCGGGTTCGTCCGACTGGTCCGCGGTCTTCGTTTGCTCGCCGTTGGCCGCATCCCCCCGAACGCTCACGATGGGCGCGACGATAGTCGAGTCGAGCGCGGCTTTCGCGTCCATCCGTCCGCCGCGATACGCAAGACATGTGCCGCAGGTGATCCGGTACAGGTACCTGGAACCAGCGCGGGTCTCTGCGGATGACTTCGATGCCCGTGTTCCGGTTGTGTTCCGGGGCTCTGCAAGCTGCTGAAACGAAGCGACAGATCGTGTTCCGATCGTCCGTACCGATGGTTTCGATCAGGCGCGGTAGGCGGAGATCTCGATGCTGTACCGGCGGCACCAGCGCCGGATCTGGATCGGGGCCTTGCCCAGCGCCCGGCCGACGGCCGTGATGTTGCCGCGGTGGTGACGCAGCAGCTCCGTGAGGTGATCGCGGAGCGCCTGATCCTCCGGTCGCAGCTCGCTGCCGCTCGGCTTGTACGTCCGGATCGATTCGGGCAAATGCTCCAGGCAGATCTCACGTGCGTCACACAACGCCACCGCGGCACGCAGCGCTTGCTCGAGCGCGCGGATGTTGAGCGGATAGGGATATCCGAGCAGCGCGCGCGCTGCCTTGGGATGCACCGAGAGGCCGGTTGGGTCGGTCACGAGGCGTCCCAGGATGGTGCCGAGCAGCGTCCCGAGATCTTCGCGACGCGCACGCAACGGCGGAAGCGTCACGACGTAGCCGATCAGCCGGGCGTACAGATCCTGGCGGAACCTGCCCTCGCGGATCCTGGTCTCGAGATCCTGATGGGTCGCGGCGACGATACGCACGTCGACCTGGATCGCTTCGGACGCTCCGATCGGCCGGACCTCGCCCTCCTGGAGCACGCGCAACAGTGCGACCTGCGACTCCTCGGGGAGCTCGGCGATCTCGTCGAGAAACAGGGTGCCGCCGTCGGCGCGTCGAACCAGACCTTCCCGATCGTCCCGGGCGCCGGAGAAGGCGCCTCGCTTCGAGCCGAACAGCTCGCTCTCGATCAGGGTCCGGGGCAGGTTCCGCCGCGGGCAAGGACGCTGCAACCGAGCTTGCCGAGATCGCGAAGGTCATCGC
>JBBJLY010000486.1:0-3067 GCA_037720695.1 Kofleriaceae bacterium
CGCTCGCACGTGGGACGCATGTCCTGTACTGGATGATCGCGGCGCGGCGGACGCGCCACAACTTCGCGCTCGATCACGCGATCGCGCGGGCGACCGAGCTCTCGCTGCCGCTGCTCGTGTTCGAGCCGCTGCGAGTTGGCTATCACTGGGCCAGCGATCGGTTCCACACGTTCGTGCTGCAGGGTATGGCCGACAATGCGCGTGCGTTCGCCCGTGCCGGCATCACCTACCTGCCCTACGTCGAGCCCGCGGCCGGCGCCGGCTCGGGCCTGCTCGCCGCACTCGCGAAGCGCGCCGCCGTGGTCGTCACCGACGAGCAACCCGCATTCTTTCTGCCCGCGATGGTCGCCGCCGCCGCGGCCAAGCTCGAGACCCGGATCGAGCAGGTCGATGGCAACGGCATCCTCCCGCTGCGCGCCGCCGACGCGGAGTTTTCGACCGCGATCGCGTTTCGCCGCCACCTCCAGCGCGTCGGACTGCCATACCTGACGAGCTTTCCGCGCCCGCGGCCACTGGTGCGGCTGCCGGCCTCGATCCGCGATGCCGAGCTGCCCACTGCGATCTCGCGCAAGTGGCCGAGCGCGAGCGAGGCGTTGCTCGCCGCAGAACCGGGGGCGCTGGCTACGCTCCCGATCGATCACGCCGTGGCTCCTGTCGCGTACCGCGGTGGCGCCGAGGCGGGCGAGGCCGTGCTCGCCACGTTCGTCGCGAATCGGCTCCCGCGCTACGGCGAAGGCCGCAACCACCCCGACGACGACGCCTCGAGCGGGCTGTCGCCCTACCTCCACTTCGGTCACGTCGGCGCACACGACGTGGTCGCGCGCGTGTGGAACACGGAGGCATGGGAACCGTCGCGCGTCGCAGGCGCGAAGGTCACCGGGAGCAAGACCGGCTGGTGGGGGATGTCGGCCGCGGCCGAGGCGTTCCTCGACGAGGTCATCGTGTGGCGCGAGCTCGGCTACGGCTTCTGCTTCCATCGCAAGGATCACGCGCGCTACGCGTCGCTGCCGCAGTGGGCGCGCGATACGCTCGCGGCTCACGCCGGTGATCCGAGGCCGCACCTGTACACCCGCACGCAGCTCGCGACGGCGGCGACCGCGGATCCGATCTGGAACGCGGCGCAGCGCCAGCTCCTCGCGGAAGGCCGCATCCACAACTACCTGCGCATGCTGTGGGGCAAGAAGATCCTCGAGTGGTCGGCCTCTCCGCAGGCAGCCCTCGCGACGTTGATCGAGCTCAACAACAAGTACGCGGTCGACGGTCGCGACCCGAGCTCGTACAGCGGCATCTTCTGGACGCTCGGGCGCTTCGACCGTCCGTGGGGACGACGGCCGATCTTCGGGATGATCCGCTACATGTCGTCGGAAGCGACCAGGCGCAAGCTCGACCTCGACGACTACCTCCGCCGCTGGTCGTGATCGAGCTTCGACGCTTATGAACGGGGGCGATTACGGATTGCGGACGATGAGAGGGACCGAGCTCGAGACGTACTGATTACCCTCGATGATCTGGACAGGTCCGCCGAGACCCGACCCGACCTCCAAGCCGTTCGCGTCGAGGCCGACGACGGAGGTTAGATAGGTTTCATGGGCACGCAGTGGAGGTGAGTACTCTGCGTCGAGTGAACACGGGAAATCTACAGTCGCCGCCGGCGGGCCGCCAACGAGCTCGATGACATACCGAACACTGGCGATGTCCGCTTCCGCGCAGGTGACCGGATACCCTTGTCGGAGGAGCTGGGTGTTCAGGATGGCAAATCCATGGTTCACGAACACACGATAGATTCCGGGCTCCCAGACGCTTTCGCCCGTTCGAGCTGCGACCACGACGTCATCAGCAAGGCCCTCCGCGCCCCGAGTCGCGAGGAGCTCGACGACGATCTCACCAGACGCGGCGGGGAGCTCGAGCTCAACCGAAGCTTCGCACGGCGCGATCACGGTGGAGACCGCCCGGTCCGCGTCGGTCCGTGACGCGCGGATCGTGTCGCCTTCGTGACAGCTTGACGAGCTCGCTGACTCCACCTTTACCGTGAACACCTCGGGCGGCTGATCAACACAGCCGGCGATACTGGCCAGCAATCCGAATCCGTGGGCGAGACAAATCGGGCGGGTCATGACAGCTCCTGGGTAATGCGACCACCACCCATCGAGCACCAGGCGTGCCACGTGGACGGTCACGTACCCGAGCGGGTTTCGATGTTACTTCGGCTGCTTAGAGCGCCCGTGATGGAGACTGCTGACCTCACGGCAGAATCTATCTGGCGGGTCGTGCCGCCGTTTGAAACGAAACTCCGAGCGTCCTTCCGGCGATGTCACGCGGTGAGATTCGCGCGATGACTTATACCAGCACCGGACGAGTCCGGTGTCAGATTGGCGCCGTGCGACGATGCTGATCATGGCCAAGTTCCTGATGCTGATGCAGACGATGATGGTCGCCGCGATCGCATGCGGTGACGAAGAGGAACCGATGACCAGCAACGGCTCGTTCGGCGCGACCGTCAACCGAGATGCGAGCTGTCGTGGTGCGTGGTGGCAGCGTGTGGCAGCGTGCGGCGTGAGTCCCGGGACGGGCCCGTCGGACGCCGAGACACCGGGCTTCGATGGGGCTTGTCCCGCGATCGCAGCGGATCGATGGCCACCGAGGTCGCTGGCCTGACGCGCTTCGATGCGGTGCGGGCTGCGCTTGTCGGGCCACTCGGCGCGGTCACCACGCGCGCGGACCAGGCGTACTTCGGCGCGGCGCTGTACTCGTCGGATCTGCCCTGGCCGACGCTCGACACGGTTGACCGAGCACTCGGCAATCGCGAGGCGATCGATGTCCTGCTCGCGGATCAGACGCCGCGCGGCGAGGCGCACCACGCGCACCACGCGCACCACGCGCAGCACGCGCACCACGCGCTGGCGCAGGACGCTCGCGCTCGGGTTCCGAACCCAAAATAAAAAACTCCGCTGCTAGTAGCAGGCGTGTGGATGGTGTGGAGAGGCGCGCCGAACCGCACATCGCTCGCGTCTCGGCCACGTCTCGCGGCGCGGCTCTCCAAGCCTGTGGTCAACCGAATCGCGCGCCA
>JBBJLY010000487.1:0-3060 GCA_037720695.1 Kofleriaceae bacterium
CCGCGCACCGCGCGACGTCGTCGGCACCCGGCTGTGACCATTCGGGGGCATGAGCCAAGGCGAGGGAAGACCGGCAGGTGCGGTGCTGCGCGACTTCGCGAGCGACGAAGCGCTCTTGACCGAAGTCCTCCACGACGTGGTGCGCGCGAGCGACGGCCACGCGGCGGTCGAGCTGCTCGACAACGCGGTGGCCCTCGGGCGCGCGGCGCGCGGCGGTGACGAGGCCGCCGGCGACCACTTGGCGGCCCTGGTGGCGAGCCTCGACCTCGACCAGACCGAGGTGCTGGTCCGGTCGCTGACCCGCTGGTTCCAGCTCGTCAACCTGGCCGAGGACAACCAGCGCGTGCGCCGGCTTCGCCGTCGCGACGCGCGCGATGCGCCTGCGCCCCGCCGAGGGTCGATGCGCCACGCGATCGCGGAGCTCGCCACGCGCGGCACAACCGCCGCCGAGCTCGGGGAGCTGCTTCGCGGCGCCGAGCTGAGGCTCGTGATGACCGCCCACCCCACCGAGGCGCGCCGGCGCACGACGATCGACAAGCTCGCGCGGCTGTTCGGCGTGCTCCGAGAGCTCGACGACGTAGCGCACGCCGACCCGGTCGGCGCGCGGCGGCGGTTGCTGGCCACCGTGCAGGAGCTGTGGGGATCCGACGAGCTGCGCGCGGCCTCGCTCCCCGTGCTGGAGGAGGTCCGCGGCGGGCTGATCCACTTCGCCACGACGCTCGCCGAGACGGTGCCGCGCGTGTACCGCGACCTCGAGGAGGCGCTCGCCGAGTTCTACCCGGGCGAGCGGTTCGAGGTCCCGCCGTTGCTGAGCTTCGGGTCCTGGATCGGCGGCGACCGCGACGGCAACCCGTTCGTCACGCCCGCCGCCACGGTGCAGGCACTCGAGCTGATGCGCGTGCAGTGCCTGCGGTTCCTGGAGGGTCGCGTCGAGCTGCTCGCCGGCCGGCTGTCGCTGTCGGACCGCGTCGGCGGCGCGGCACCGGGACTCGAGCCGATCCTGACCGCGGGGACCGAGCGCTTCTCGGAGCTGGCGTCGCAGCTGGCGGCGCTCAACCCCGAGGAGCCGTATCGTCGTGCGCTGACGTTCGTGCGCGAGCGGGTGCGCGCCACGATGCAGCAGGACGCCGGAGCCTACCGCGAGCCCGCGGAGCTGCTCGACGACCTTCGCCTGGTCGAGCGATCGCTGCTCAACGGTGCGGGAACGTTCACCGCCGCAGGCGACCTCCACGACGTGATCCGCCAGGTGGAGGTGTTCGGGTTTCACTTCGCGCGCCTCGACATCCGCGAGCACGCGCGCGTCCACCGGCGCGCCCTCGGCGAGATCTACGCCACGCTCGGCATCTGCGACGACTACGCCGCGCTGAGCGAGGACGAGCGGATCTCCCGGCTCTGCCGCGACATCGCCGATCACCGGCCGCTGGTCCCGGCCGACAGCGCGGGCTTCTCCGCGGGCACGCGGGAGACGATCGAGACCTTCCGGATGCTGCGCAGCGCGCTGTCCGGCGCTCACCGCGGCGCGATCCAGACGTACGTCGTGTCGGGCACCGAGGGTCCGGCCGACCTGCTCGAGGTGCTGCTGCTGTTGAAGGAGGCGAGCCTCGCGAGCGCCGGCGGCGAGGGAGCGTGGCTGCGGATCGTGCCGCTGTTCGAATCGGGCGCGACGCTCGCCGGGGCGCCGGCGACGATGGACCGCCTGCTGCGCGAACCGGTCTACCGCGCGGCGCTGCGCGCGGTCGGCGACGAGCAGGAGGTGATGATCGGCTACTCGGATTCGAACAAGGACATCGGCTACGTCGCATCCGCGTGGGCCGCCTATCGGGCGCAGACGCAGATCGCCGCGGTGATCGGTAGCCACGGCGCCAGGTGGGTGTTCTTCCACGGACGCGGCGGTGCGGTCGGCCGCGGCGGCGGGCCGACGAACGCCGCGATCCTCGCGCTCCCGCCAGGGACCGTCGATGGGCGATTGAAGATGACCGAGCAGGGGGAGGTTCTGACGGCGAAGTACTCGGTGCCCGAGATCGCGCACCGCGAGCTCGAGCTCGCCGCGAGCGCGACGCTCGCCGCCGGCGCCCTGGTCGGGGAGGAGCGTCACGAGGTGTTCGAGGGCGTCGTCCAGGAGATGGCGGACAGCTCTGCCCGGCTCTACCGCTCGCTGGTCCACGACGACCCGGACTTCGCGCGTTTCTTCGCCGCCGTGACGCCGATCGAGGAGATCTCGCGCCTGCGCCTCGGGTCGCGACCCGCGCGGCGGCGCGCGGAGGGAGGGATCGACGATCTGCGCGCGATCCCGTGGGTCTTCTCCTGGACGCAGTCGCGGATCGTCCTGCCGGCGTGGCTCGGGCTGGGCACCGCGCTGGCGGGCGCCCGCGAGCGCCACGGCGTCGAGCTGCTTCGCGAGATGACTGCCACCTGGCCGTTCTTCGCCACCCTGCTCGCGAACGCCGAGATGGCGCTCGCGAAGGCCGACCCGGCGATCGCGAGCCGCTACGTGGAGCTGTGGGACGAGGCGGAGGCGGCCGAACGCATCTGGGGCGTGCTCGCGGGTGAGCTCGAGCGTGCAAGGAGCGAGCTGATGCTCGTCCGCGGCAGCGATCGCCTGCTCGACACCGATCCCGTCCTGCAGGCCTCGATCGATCGCCGGAACCCGTTCGTCGACCCGCTGTCGTCCGTCCAGATCGAGCTGCTGTCGCGGCTGCGAAGCGGGGACGCCGGCGACCGCGACGAGCTCGGCCGGGTGAGCCTGCTGACGATCAACGGGCTCGCGAGCGGGCTGCGCAACACTGGCTGAGGATCAGCCCGCGCAGACCATATTCGGCTCAGGCGCCCGCGCCCCTACTCCGTAGCCTTGTTCAGCGCCTCCCCGAGCTCGCGCGCGCTGAACGCCCCCTCGAGCCGCGCCGCCACCTTTCCCTGCCGGTCGATCGCAAAGGCCCAGGGCTCGGTCGGCAGGTTCCAGCGCTTGACCTGGGGGCGCAGGCCGCCCTCGACGCGGTTCTGCTCGTAGATCTCCATGTGGATGAACGCCGCGTCGCCCTGGTGATCGGCCTTGGCCTGCTC
>JBBJLY010000244.1:0-12893 GCA_037720695.1 Kofleriaceae bacterium
CCGGGACCTCGCGGGCGCGCTGCTGCGATCGCCGGATCATGAGCGCCGTACGGACCGCCGCGATCCCGACCCAGGCGCGCAACGGACCGCGGCCGGCGTAGTCGGCGATCCGGGGGCGACCGCCGTCCCCGACCAGCAGGTTCGCGCGCAGGCGCTGGCAGGCCTCGTCGACGAACGCATCGTTGGCGTCGATCGAACGCACCGCCCCGCGTGCCGCCGAGACGACATCGCGGTCGAACACCGACAGCGCCTCGCGGTGACCTGCGAGGCAGGCGGCGGCCAGATAGACATCCGCGGGGTACTTGGTGCGGGCACGGTCCTGCTCGCCGATGTAGGCGGCGAACGTCGCGCGATCCAGCGAGACGGTCGGCCACGCGGCCCGGCCGGCTTCCCAGGCAATGGTGATCGCCGCTTCGTCCTCCACGCCGCGCCAGCATACCAGCTGCGCTTCGCGCTACGCTGGTGGTGCGTGAAGCGACTCGCGATCGTGGTCCTCGTGACGGGGTGCAACTTCGAGCCTGGACAGGGCGCGATGATCGACGCGCCGCGTCCGGACGGCCCGCCGAAGGATGGCCCCGCGTCGGGCGGTCACCTGCTGATCACCGAGATCGGCTCGCGCGACGCGGAGTTCATCGAGATCTACAACCCGACGGCGGCGACCGTCAGCCTCGCGAATTACTACCTCGGCGACGTCACCACGTACTGGCGGTTGCCCTCGGCGATCCCGACGTCGCCCGCCAGCGACTTCATCGTCAAGTTCCCGCCGGCCGCTCAGCTCCAGGCGGGCGGCGTGCTCGTCGTCGCGCTCGATGCGATCGCGTTCCAGAACGCGTACGGCCGGGCTCCGGAGCTCGGGGTCCTGAACCAGGGCACCGCGCCCGCGGTGATGGAGCCGATCGTCGTTGGTGGTTCGCCCTCGATCTCGGACGATGCCGAGACCGTGGTGCTGTTCCACTGGGACGGCCGCACGGACCTCGTCCAGGATGTCGACATCGTCGCGACCGGCGAGGGCCAGGAGACGATCAACGACCTGGTGCCCAAGCAGGCGATCGACGGTCCCGATGTCGGGCCGGAGCTCTCGAGCTACGCCGCCGACACGTTCGCGCTCGGCGAGATGATGAACGACGCCGGGTCCGGCCAGACCTACAAGCGCAAGGCGCTCGAGTCCGGGTTCGAGGTCCAGGGTGGAACGGGCAACGGCATCACGGGAGATGACGAGACCTCCGAGAACATGGCCATGACCTGGGACGGCGTGCTGACCGCCGCGACGCCGGGCACGATCCCGCCGGCGCTGCAGTGATCCTCGGCGTGCGGACGCTCGTCATCGCGACCATCGCGATGATCGCGACGATCGCGGTGACGAGCACGCACGTCGCCGAGGCGCATCAGAGCTCGCTCAAGTACGTCGACGTCACGATCGACGGCCACCAGGCGCTGCTCGCGGTCACCGTCGCGCCAGGCGATGTCACCGAACCGCTTGGCCTCCCCGACACCGATCGCCCGAGCGTCACGGACGCCGCCGTCCCGGTCGTGGCCAGCTGGGTTGCGGGCTGGATCACGGCGACCGGGTGCACGCCGGGCCCGGCGAGCGCACGGCCCGATCAGGCATTCGTGGTCGTCGCGTGGACGGTGACGTGCCCGAGCGAGATCGAGCGCCTCGAGCTCGACTTCTCGCGGTTCTTCGCGCTCGATCGCAGGCACGACGCCAGCGTCACCGCGCACGCGCCTGGCGAGACCACCGATCCGACGATCGTGCGAGCCGGCGAGCCGATCATCGTGATGTCGGCCGGCGAGAGCTCGATCGCCGGCTGGATCGGCTACGGGATGGATCACATCTATGGCGGGCCAGATCACGTCTGCTTCGTGCTCGCGTTGCTGCTCGTGGTCGTGCTGGTTCGCCGGCCCCAGGGTTTCGTGGTGCGCCGGCCGGTCGAGGCCGTGCGCGCGACCGCCGCGATCATCACCGCGTTCACGATCGCGCACAGCCTGTCGCTGATCACCGCCTCGCTCGGCTGGATCGCGCTGCCGACGCGCGTCGTCGAGAGCCTGATCGCCGCGTCGATCATCTACACCGCGATCGAGAACGTGGTGCGGCCGGATGCGCGGTGGCGGTTCGGGCTGACGTTCGCGTTCGGGCTCGTCCACGGGCTCGGGTTCGCGAGCCAGCTCGAGGAGCGACTACCGGCGAACCACGTGATCGTGCCGCTGCTCGCGTTCAACGTCGGCGTCGAGCTCGGGCAGCTGACGATCGTCGCCGTCGCCTTGCCGGTCTGCTGGTTCCTGGCACGCGGGCTCGGCGCCGTGCGCTACCGCCACATCGTCATCCGGGGCATGGCGGTGCTGCTCTCGTTCGTCGGGATCAAGTGGCTGATCGAGCGCGTGTTCTCGATCGAGACGGTCTCGGTTCTCGGCATGTAGGGAGATCAGCGCACGGCGGATCGCCTGCGATTTCGATTCGGCCCCTTCACAGGTTCGACGTTGGCGCCGATACTGTTTGCGCTTGGCAGTCGTCGAACCCGAACTCGCGGGACTCGAGGAGGCGAACAGGCCGACCGTCGTCTGCGTCGACGACGATCGGACCAACCTGCACGCGCTCGGTCGGGTGCTCCGCTCTCGTTGCAACGTGCTCCTCGCCAGTGATGGCCTCGAGGCACTCGCGCTTGTCACCGCGCATCCCGATGTCGCGTGCGTGCTCGCAGATCTTCGGATGCCGGGTCTGCAAGGTGCAGAGCTGCTGGCGCGGGTCGCCGAGATCCAGCCGCAGTGCCGCCGCGCAGTCGTCACCGGCTATCCCGAGTCGGAAGAGCTGATCACCGCGGTCAACGCGGGGCATCTCCACTACATCATCACCAAGCCGTGGAAGCTGCAGGACATGCTGCAGGTCGTCGATCAGCTGGTGCACACGTTCAAGCTCGAGCGTGACAATGCGCGTCTGGTGACCGAGCTCCAGCTCGCCAACACCCAGCTCCGCGATCACGAGCGCGTGCTCGAGGCGCAGCTCGAATCTCGCGGGCGCGAGATCTCGGCAGCCACCGAACAGCTCGCGCAGATGGGACACCAGCTCGACGCGCTGACCTTGCGCGACGGGCTGACCGGGCTCTACACCCACCGCGCGTTCCTCGAGCGGCTCCGCGAGGAGTGCGTTCGCTCGCTGCGCTACAGCCAGCCAATGTCGATCCTGATCGCCGACATCGACGGGTTCGCGACGATCAACCACGACCTCGGCTACCAGGTCGGCGACCAGATCCTGCGCAAGCTCGCGGCCGTGCTGCAGGAGGCCGACTCGCCCGATCGCGTCCGCTCGGCAGACATCATCGCGCGCTACTCCGGCGAGGAGTTCGTGCTGCTGCTGCCCGAGACCGCAAAGGCCGGCGCGCTGACCAAGGCCGGCCGGCTGCGCGACGCGGTCGCCGGGACCGCGATGCCGGGTGGTCGCACGATGTCGATCTCGATCGGGGTCGCGAGCCTGCCCGACGACGCGGCGGATGCCGAGGGCCTGCTCACCGCGGTCGAGGCGGCGGTGCGTGGGCCAAGCGCGGCGGTCCGGGTCGCGTGCACTTCTTCTCGGCCGGCGACGAGCATGGGCGCGTCGCACGCGGCCGTTCACCGGATCGAGGAGCCGCCGATCGATCGGTTCCGCCCCTACCAGGAGCGGATGCACGAGGTCACGCGACCTGACCGCGATCGCGCGCTGTCGTGCCTGCAGGTCGACCTGTCGCGGCTCCACCGCGTCGAGCTCGACCTCGGCGTCGCGCACCACAGCGAGATCTACGACCACGCGGCGGCCGTCCTCGATCAGATGCGTGGCGTGGTGCTGGATCCCGACGATCTGATCTGCCGCACCGGCGATGGCGACGGCTACTTCGTGATCCTGTCGCCGCGTGCGCCGAACCAGCGGGTCGATCTCGACAGCCTGGCCGCCACGGTCGAGAAAGGCGTCGAGGAAGCGCTCGCACCGATGGTGGCGGAGGTCCTGCGGGAGCAGCCACGGATCACCGTCGGATCCGCCCGCGTGCTCGGCAACTCGCTGCTCCGGCCGGAACGCCTCACCGCCCGCCTGATCACCGATGCCCGCGCGGCGACGCGCAACGCCCGCGAGCGCAAGGGACACCGTGATCGGTCGACGCTGCAGGACGTGATCCTCGGAGATGGGCTGTCGAGCGTCTACCAGCCGATCGTCGATCTCGGCACGGGCGACATCTTCGCCTACGAGGCACTGACGCGCGGGCCGCGCACCACGGCGCTCGAGTCGCCGGCCACGCTGTTCGCGATCGCCGACGAGGTCGACCTCACCGTCGAGCTCGATCGCGCGTGCTTCAAGGGCGCGCTGCGCAACGCCCAGCAGCTCGAGCCGGTACATCGCCTGTTCGTGAACCTGCTCCCGATGTCGTTCTACGACTCGGCCTTCATCGAGGTCGAGGCCCGACTGCGACAGCACGTTGCCGTAGACCGCGGGGTGACGAACGGCGGCGTAGGTCGCGGCGGTCCCGCCATAGCTGATGCCGGCGACCGTGGTGGCGCGTGGATCGGTGGTCGCGTGATAGGTGCGTCGCACCCACGGCACGAGGTCAAGTGCAACGAAGTCTGCGAATGCGGAGCTGGCGGGGAGCTCCTTGCCGCGGTCGACATTGCCGACCAGCAGCACCACGATCGGCGGGATCTTCCTCGCCGCGATCAGCTCGTCGAGCGTGATCGTCACGAGCAGGCGATCGAGCGTGGCTGACCCATCGAACATGACGACCAGCGGGTACGGCGCGCCGGTCTTCGCGAACTTCGGCGGCGTGTAGACCATCACGGTACGCTCGTTCGCGAGCGCCTTGCTCTTCGCGGTGAACGCGACCAGCTCGCCGGTCGGGGTTCCCCGCTTCGGCACGATCCACGGCTGCGCGGGTGCCTTCGGGAGCTCGACCAGCGAGGCGCCGACGTATGGACGCTTGTTGCGCCTGTCGGGTCCCATCAGCGCCTGGCGCTTCTCGAAGTCCATGCCCTGTGGCGGGCCGAGGTCATCGTCGGGAGCGATCGAATAACTGAACCGCGCGGTCGGCGGGACCAGCGCGCTCCACGCGAACACGTCGGTCTTCGGGATCCGCGTCAGCGGCTGGTAGCCGGTGAACTTGTCGTTCGGGGCGTTGTACATCGCGACCGCCTTCTGGCCGGGTGTCGCGCGATGAACGAACGTGATCAGCAGGCGGCCCTGCGGATCCTTGACGTCCTCGACGATCGGCGTGCCCTCGGCCTCGACCTGCTTCCAGAACGCCGCCTGGGTGGCGGGCCTCGCGGCGAGCGCTGCGAGGCGAGGGCTGGGTGGATCCGCCGCGGCGAGAGCGGCATGGCAGACGAGGGCCGCGATCAGCAGCGGGCGGGACATGGGGCATCCTACAGGGACGGGAAGATCCGGTGGGTCGTGCGTCGTGCGAGCGATGGCAACTACCGTGCTGGGGCATCGATCATTCCTGACCACCCTATGGATCGCGACCGTGCCGCTGGGCATCGCCGCCTGTGCCGACGAGGCCAGGCCGCCGCCGATCGAGGACGCAGCTCCGTCGAGCGAGCTGATCCTGACCTACGGTCACGGCGCATTCATCAGCAAGCGCGGCGTGACGTTGGCGCCGAGCCTCGGGCTGTTCGAGCGCACGCAGCAGGATTACCTCACGTCGCTCCGCGCGGACGCCGTACGCGCCGGGATCGACGTTGACCCTGCGCAGCAGCTGATCGCGGCACAGGTCAGCGATCCGTTCCTGGCGAACGCGATGCTGATCGATTGGCTAATCCAGGCGGTGAAGCCCGACATGCACGCGACGATGGAGACCGTGAACGGCGCGATGCGCGGCGACTACCTCGACAAGCTCGCGCCGTCGCGGCTCGATGCCAAGGAGCGCCACCAGACCAAGGGGGTCGGCAAGGAGACGGCAGCGCGGCTCGAGGCGAGCGGCATCGGCGCGCGGGTAACGTACAACGGTGGCCAGAAGTACATCGACGAGTGTCGCGCCGCAGGGGTCCCGATCCCGCCGCCGATGTTCCAGAAGCCGTGGGTCAACCGCGGGACGTTCGATTCCGAGGAGTTCATCAGCGGCGACACGTACCCCGAGCTGTGGCACTACCGCAGCGAGGAGCCGGGCTCGGAGGGCCTGTGTCTCGCGCTACCGCGTTACTTCGTCGACGGTGATGGCGACCCCGACAACGACGGCATCGACCTGTTCGGGTTGATCTGTCTCGGCACGACCACCAGCAAGGCGTGCTTCTGGGACAACCCACGCGACACCACGTTCCGCCGCAACGAGGCGCGGCCGATCTCCGACTTCGTCGGGGGCTACGATCTCAAGGCCAATGCGCAAGGCGTGTGCTCCGACTGCCACTCCGGCGAGAACCCATTCGTGTTCCACCCGGAGAAGGCCGCGTTCGTCGGAGTGACCGGTCCGCGCGTCGGTGGCAGCTACTACGAGCCGATCGTGCACGCCGACTGGCCGCAGAATCCGGGCCCGACGCGCGTGCTCGAGACCCTCAGCACGACCGGGAGATGCGACTCGTGTCACCGGCTGCCCGCAGTCTCGACCGAGCTCTCCGGTTACTGCGCGATGGTGCTGCGGACCGCGGTGTTCGGGAGGTTCATCGCCCCCGAGACCGCGCCGGCGACGATGCCGCCGTCGTACGCACCGTCGGGCGACTACGGCGATGACATCACGACGCTGATCGAGCAGTGCGCGCTGCCGGCCGCGAAGGGCAAGGTCGTGCCGGTCTTCCCGCCGGGGGATAGCGAATTCCTGTCGCCGCCGATGGCGATCGGTCCGCTGTATGGCTGCGCGACCAAGGTCGCCGTGCGCGGTGCGGTGCTCGACGCGAAGGTCACGCTGCACATCAACAGCAGCACGTACGACGTGATCGGACGCAACCCGGACTTCGTCGAATTCGATGTCCCGCCGCTCGTCGCGGGAGATGTCGTGTGGGCGGAGCAGGAGCGTTCGGGCTCGAGCTCGGGTGCTGCGGGGATGGCGAGAGCAGTCACCGTGCTCGATCACCGCATGGTGTTCCCGCGCGGGCTGCCCGCGCCGCAGATCAACCCCGATCTGGTGCACGCCTGCGCGTCTTCGGTCGCCGTCGTTCACGAGCCGGGCGCAACGGTGACGGTCTACGGCGACGGCACCGCGGTCACGGGCTCCGGCTCGACCAGCTGGACCGCGTTCGGCACCGCCAACGCGCCGTACGACATCGGCGACGAGTTCACCGCGCGCCAGCAGCTATGTGGCGATCCGCTGAGCGATCCGGCGCCCTCGGTGTTCGCGGTGGCCGCGCCCGCGACGCTGAACGCTCCGGCGTTCGATCCGGGACGCGCGTTCGCCGGGCAGGAGCTGGTCAGCGTGTCGAACCTTAACAACGGTTCGAAGACCAAGCTCGAGGTCAACGGGATGGGAGCCGGCGGATTCTCGACCCCGATCTCGTGGTGGCCGAACTACGACATCGCGACGGCCTTTGGCCGGCCGCTGAGGAACGGAGACACGCTCTCGGGCAGCCAGGATCTGTGCGCGGCGGGTCCGACCACGGTCACGCCGCCGACGGCGAAGTGCGAAGAGCTGCCGGCGCCGCGGATCTTCCAGCCCGGACCTGGCAACCGCTACGTCGTGGTGAACATCGCCGTGCCGGGCGCCCGCGTGCGGGTGTACGACGCCAGCGGGACCGAGATCGGCGATGGCAGTGGCTCGATCATCTGGCTCAGTCGGGCGCTGGTCGCGGGTGACGAGATCACCGTCGTCCAGCAGATCGGTGAATGCACCAGCCGCGCAGGCCACCGGTTGTTCGTGGTGAATGGAAACGGCAACGGAAAGTAGTCACCACACCAGGTAGCTGGCGACCGGCCTACTTCTTGGGCGCGGGCGCCGGTGCTGGCGGCGTGGCTTCCGGCGGATCCGGCGTCGGGGCAGGCTGGACCGGCGGCGCCGTGGTGCCGGGCGCGTCTTCCTTGCGGTCGACCTTCCCGTCGTAGTCGTCGTCGTAGGTGATCGCGACGACGGTGGCGTCGCTGTACTGCTCCCATTGATCGGGCTTGTTGTCACCGTTGCGATCCCGGCGGACGCTGGTCAACGCGCCACCGGCGCCGTAGACCTCCTTGACGTCGAACGCGCCGTCGAAGTCCGTGTCGCGCTGGACCTCGGTCGCGTGACCGGTCGCGACGTCGAACACCGCGAGCATGTCGTACTTGCCGTCGTAGTCGAAGTCCGCCTGCTGGTACAGCGTCTTGCCGTTGGCGTCGTAGGCGACGATCCAGTCCTTGCGACCATCGCGGTCGAAGTCGATCTGCTTGCACACCAGGGTCTGGCCCGCGTACATGCGCCAGACATCGGGCTTGCCGTCCTTGTTGAGGTCGAAGCTATCGACGCGCTTGTTGGACTCCTCGCACAGCGAGCGGTCGATGCTGATCGCCTCGCCGCCGCCACCCTTTCCCGGGTCGTGTCCTCGCCCTTGCCCTTGCACGCGGCAAGCGACGCGAAACCGAGGACGATCGAGATCACGCTCGTGAGCTTCGTCATGCACCTCGGAGCGTAGACAGCGAGGGAGGGTTCCGCAAGCGATGGCGTCACCGGAGCTTGTCTAGCAAAGCCGGGTGCTTGCCGCAGATCACACCGCGCTCGACGTCACCGGACCCGAGCCGACCGCGCCGGTGGGCGGGCCGGTGTCCTCGAACCGCTGGGCCAGCCACGGATCGGCGATCGCGAACAGGTCGGGCAACTTGCGGATCTCGCCCTCGAGCGTCTCGAGATCGGCATTCGCGGCGGTGATGCTCGCCGTGCGGATGTAGAGCCACGCACCCTCGTTGAGGATCTGGATCCCGCTGCCGAGCGCCTTCTCGAGTGCGGGCAGCTCGAACCGCTTCTTGCGCGAGGGCGTCACGCGGAGGTGGAACCACAGCAGGCACTGGGCGCCGGCGTAGCCAAGGAACGAGCCGATCGCCGCCGAGTACCCGGAGCTGCGCCTGGTGCCGTGCTTGGCCCGGATCGCCACGTACTCGCCATCGATATCGACGACGTACGATCCGGTCACGTCGTTGCGGCGACCGTTGACGACCTTCAGGCCCTTGGGCTCCGCGGCACCGCTCATGATCACGCCGAGATCATCGAGCAGCTTCGCGCGCTCGCCGAAGAACAGCTCGCGCGCGGCTTCGAGCTCGTCGTGGTGGCGCAGGTACTCGATCGCGACGGGGCTGAGCTTGGGAATCAGGCTGGACGACACAGATCACCTTTCCTCGAGATAGCTGGCGAGCTCGGAGAGTTTCTTCAGCTGAGTATTGAGATTTCCCGATCCACCGGGCGGCAACGCGAAGTCCAGCAGGTCCTGCTCGATCGACACCAGCGTCAGGATGATCGGCCACAGATCGACGACCGCCTGCTGCTCGTAGGACCATTCGTTGCGCAGTGCGCGCCGCAACGCCTGACCGAGGTCACGCCATGACACCTGGATGTAGTCGGCGGGCTCGTGCTCGAGACCTTCGAGCGGCGTCAGCAGGACCAGCCCGAGCCGGCGCTGGGTGTTGATCGAGAGCCGATTTTCTGCGATCGCGCGACCGGCGGCGGCGGGGGTGTGTGAGGCATCCGACAGCCGGACTTCGATCGTGATCACCATGCTCGGGCAGGTCACGAGCAGATCCGCGGCCTCGTGCTCGACCGCGGGGACCTCCTCCGCGACCGCCTCCCAGTGGCTGGCATCCGCGAGCCCGCTCGATCCCACCGACGGCAGCTTCGCCGCACGCCGGGCCGCCGCATCGCAGAACGCGGTCCACGCGACGCGGGCGCAGCGCGAGCCATGCTCCGGCCCGAGCAGCGCACCGAGCCATTGCGTCCACCGCGCGCGCTGGTGCTCGACCTCGAACACGCGAAACACGTTCCAGCTCTGGCGGAACGGCTCGACCGGCAACAGGCGCGCCTCGATCCGCGCGTTCAGCTGCGCGAGCTCGCTCGCGTACGACGCGTTGACCCGCTCCGCGATGGCGTGGATCGCATCGATCCGCAGCTGGTGCCTCGCACGATCGCGCTCGGTCTGCTGCCGCATCGCAGTTTCGACCGCGCTGATCGCGGCGAGGAGTCGTGCTTCGTCCACCGCCCCTGAGTGTAAGACAATCGACAATCAGTCGTGGCGGCGCGAGCTGCCAAACCGCAGCACGTTGCCGTCGGGATCCGAGACGTGCATCTCGCGCAGGCCCCACGGCATGTCGGTCGGCGGCATCCGGATCACCGCCTTGCGCTCGACCAGCTCGGCATGGAGCTTGTCGACGTCACGCGCGAACACCATCATCCACGCGCCGGGCGTGCCCTGACAGCCCTGGCACATGAACAGCTGGGTGTCGCCGCGGCTGACCGAGCCGAAATCCGGTGGATCGCCGTGATCCCAGTCGAGCTTGAACCCGAGCGCATCGCGGTAGTAGGCCTGGCTCGCGCGCAGGCTGTGGACGTTGAAGATCGGGCGGGCACAGGACAGCTCGCCGTCGTCCTTGCACGCGCGGGCGAGCTCGGCGAGCGGCGTGGCGCGCCTGGGTTCGTCCTTGCAACCGATCGCGAGGACGAGGCAGACGAGCATCAGCGTGCGCATTCCTGGACCATAGCGCGGCGCCCGTCCGCAGGGAGCGCCTCAGGAGCTGAACGGGTATCGCGCGTTCGACGCGTGATAACCCTTGCTGCCGATCGTGCGCGCGAGGTCACTGCGGATGTCGAGATCGCGCGCGGCACGCACCAGCATCGAGCGGAAGTCGTGGCGCGGTCGCCAGCCGAGCTCCGTGCGCGCACGCGTGTTGTCGTAGACGCGGTCGATCGCCGGCGCCATCTGCCAGCCGAGCTCGGCATAGGTCGCCTCCCATGCGGGGACGCGCCGGCTGACCACGGCGGGCGCGTCGTACCGGAGCTCGGTCGCATCCTCGCGGTGGAACGGCGTCGTGGCGCTCACGATGTAGCGGCCGAAGCCGAGTGCCGCGGCGCGCTCGAGCGCGCACAGGTGGGCGTCGACCGTGTCCTCGATGTCGAGCCGGCGGTGCAGCAGCTCGTTGGCCTTGAGGTTGGCGTCGGCGAACGCGTCGCGCGCGGCGGCATCGTCGTCAGCCTCCGGGAAGAACCGCGACGTGCGGAGCACGAGGCAGGGCAGACCCTGGTTGCGATGCGCGAGCTCGCACAGATCCTCGGCCGCGCACTTGGTCGCCCCGTAGATGTTCTTGGGCCGCGGCGCGACGTCCTCGGTGATCCACGCGGCAGGTTGATCGAGCGCGGGCGTCAGCGCGGCGCCAAAGGCGCTGGTCGTGCTGGTGAACACGAACGCCTCGACGCCGATCCGCGCAGCTTCCTCGAGCAGGTTCAGCGTGCCCGTGATGTTGGTGTCGACGAACGCCTGGCGCGAATGCGTCGCCACGTGCGGCTTGTGCAAGGTCGCGGTGTGGAGCACGGCACCACACCCGGTCATGCCGCGTGCGACCAGCTCACGATCGACGATCGAGCCGACGACATCGGTGAACGGGGAGGCGACGAGATCGACTCCGACGACATCGCGCCCACGATCGCGAAGCGTGCGCACGAGCGCCTCGCCGAGATGACCTGCCGAGCCGGTGACGAGGATCCTGGACATCGCGGCCGGCATCCTACCCGCGTTCCGCCAAACACTCGCCGGATGGCGCGCAGCAAGGTGAAGCTCGAATGGCAGCGGATCCTCGGTTCGCGGCACTGCTAGAGCGGCTGCATCTCGACCGCGATCCCGGCGAGCACGGCATTGCCCGAGAGTGGATCGCGTAGCGCGGGATCGAGCAGCGCGTTGAGGTTTGCGCCCGGACGCTCGGCCGCGACGGTCATCCGGGTGGCGGGCTGCGCGTGACCCCAGCCGTGCGGGAGGCTGACGACACCGGGCATCATGTCCTCCGAGATCTCGACGGTGACCTCGATCGTGCGGTCCCCGCGGCTGATCCGAGCCTGCCCACCGTCGCGCAGGGCGAGCCGCGCCGCGTCGCCCGGGTGGACCAGTGCGACGCAGCGATACGGTCCCTTCGCGAGGCTCGGCAGGTTGTGCATCCAGCTGTTGTTCGACCGCAGCTGGCGACGGCCGACGATCACGAGGGCGGGGACCGGGCGCGCGAGATCGGCGCGCGCGCGAGCAAGATCGTCGACCAGCAGCGGCGGCGCGAGCTCGATCATGCCGGAGGGCGTCCGCAGCAGCTCGGGGATCCGCGGCGCGAGCTCGCCGAGATCGAGGCCCGCGGGCGCGGCGCGCAGCTGATCGAGCGTCAGCTTGTACGGGCCGGCGCGCAGCGCGAGATCCAGCAGCCGCTCGGGGCCGACCGCGCCCGCGACCTGAGCCATCACGAGCTCGGTGGCAGGGCCCGCGACCCGGCGCACATCGTCGGCGGTCAGCTGATCGTCGAGCGCGCCGAGGTCGGCGTCTGCGCCGCGGCCGGTCGCGATCGCGATCAACCGCAGCAGCAGCTGCCACTCGGCGGGACGATCGGTCGGCAGGATCGCGGGCGAGAACCGCGCGGTGTTGCGCCACGCGAGCTGGGGAAACGCGACGTCGTAGTGGGCGTCCTCGAGCGGCGACAGCCCGGGCAAGATCACGTCGGCGTGACGCGAGGTCTCGTTGAGGTAGATGTCGAAGCTGATCATCAGCTCGAGGCCGGCGAACGCCGCTGTCAGCCGGGGACCGTCGGGTGCCGACAGCGCGGGATTCGACGCGATCGTGATCAGCGCGCGAACCTGACCGTCGCCGGGCGTCTCGATCTCCTCGGCGAGGCAGCCCATCGGCAGCTCGCCGAACACCTCGGGAGCCTTCGACACGCGCGACACGCGCCGACCGATCGTGACGCCCTTGCCACGACCCGGCGTGATGACCGGCGCCGCCGACTACTCGGCGATGAACTGACTCACGGCCGTTCGTCG
>JBBJLY010000057.1:0-36276 GCA_037720695.1 Kofleriaceae bacterium
GCGGGGGTCGTGCGTCGGTACGAGCCATGCCGATTCGCCAGCGCATTGTCTCCTACGGAATCCCCACCGCTGCCGCGGCGACGATCCTCGCGGCCGCGTCCCTCACGCCGTGGGCGGGCCAGCGCGGCAAGGCCGTGTCCGTGGAGCCGGCGGCGAGCCAGCCGATCGATGTCGTGTTCGCGGTCGACACCACGGGCTCGATGGCAGAAGAGATCGACGCGGCGAAGCGGACGATCTTCGCGATCGCCAACACGATCCGCGGTACGCAGAAGCACGCTGATCTCCGGATCGGGCTGGTCGCGTATCGCGACTCCGATGCCGACTCGCAGTACATCACCCGGCCGTTCGCGCTGACGCGTGATCTCGATGCGGTCTACGCCGAGCTCGCGTCGTACACCGCGGGTGGCGGCGACGACTTCCCCGAGCTGGTGTCGGTCGCGCTGCTCGACGCGATGAACATGGAGTGGCGCTCGAACGCGCGCAAGCTGGTGTTCCTCGTCGGTGACGCGACCGCGGCGGTCCGCCCCGAGGTGCCGGCGTGGGAGACCGTCGCGCAGCAGGCGCGCAAGCGCGGCCTCATCATCAACACGGTGCGCTCGGAGACCGAGCGGGTGCAGGACCGGATCGCGGCAGAGCAGACGTTCCAGGAAATCGCCCGGATCACCGGTGGCGACTACTCGTCGATCGCGAAGGACGGCGGCGTCCAGCAGATCGCGACCCCGTACGACCAGCAGCTCGCCGAGCTGTCGGACACCGTCGACCGCACGACCGTGATCACGGGCACCGATGGCGCGCGCGCCGTGTGGGGCAAGAAGATGGAAGCGGCCTCGGCCGCACCAGCGCCGTCGAAGGCGGACCGCGCGGGCTACTACGGTGACACCGCGCGCGACGAGGGCGACCTGGTCGGTGGCATCGCCGCGGGCCACGCGAGCGCCGACAGCGTCGACCCGGCGAGCCTGCCGGCCGACCTCCGCGACAAGACCAAGGGCGAGCTCAAGGCCGAGCTCGACCGCCGCGTCGCCACCCGCCGCCAGGCGCAGCAGGAGATCGAGAAGCTGACGAAGCAGCGCGAGGCCTACCTGTCGAAGCACGGCAAGGGCGACGGGTTCGATGCCAAGGTCAAGGCCACCGTCGAGAAGCAGCTCAAGAGGTAGCGTTCGCGGGGCACCCGAGGTATGTCGCGGCGATGCAGTTCAGTGACCTCGGCCTCATCCCTCCGCTCGCAAAGGCCGTCGCGGCCGAGGGATACACCGAGCCGACCCCGATCCAGGCCAAGGCCATCCCGCACGTGCTCGCGGGCCGTGACCTGCTCGGTCTCGCGCAGACCGGCACCGGCAAGACCGCCGCGTTCGCACTGCCCATCCTCCAGCGGCTCGCCGAGCGCCCGCCGGGCACCAGCAAGCGTCAGATCCGCTGCCTGATCCTGACGCCGACGCGCGAGCTCGCCTCGCAGATCGGCGAGAGCTTCACGACCTACGGCAAGCATCTGCCGCTCAGGAACACCGTGATCTTCGGCGGTGTCGGCGTCGAGCCCCAGCGCCAGGCGCTGCGCAATGGCGCGATGGACATCCTGATCGCGACGCCGGGCCGGCTGCTCGATCTCGCCGGACAGGGCGTGCTCGATCTCAAGGCGCTCGAGGTGTTCGTGCTCGACGAGGCGGATCGGATGCTCGACATGGGCTTCATCCACGACGTCAAGCGCGTGATCCAGCTCCTGCCGCGCGTCAAGCAGACCCTGTTCTTCTCGGCCACGATGCCGCGCGAGGCGCAGGATCTCGCCGACCAGCTGCTCAAGCAGCCCGAGACCGTCGCGGTGGCGCCGCCGTCCACCACGGTCGAGCGCGTCGATCAGGAGGTGTTCTTCGTCGAGAAGGCCGACAAGCGCGCGCTGCTGGTCGACGTCCTGCGCGACACCAAGATGAGCCGCGTGCTCGTGTTCTCGCGCACCAAGCACGGTGCCAACCGGATCGCAGAGCACCTCGAGAAGGAGCGCATCGGCGCCGAGGCGATCCACGGCAACAAGTCGCAGAATGCCCGCGAGCGCGCGCTCTCCGGCTTCAAGTCGGGCCGCACGCGCGTGCTGGTCGCGACCCACATCGCGGCGCGCGGCATCGACATCGACGACGTCACCCACGTCGTCAACTTCGATGTCCCCGAGGTCCCGGAGACCTACGTCCACCGCATCGGCCGCACCGCGCGCGCCGGCGCGACCGGCATGGCGATCACGTTCTGCGAGGTCGAGGAGCGTGGTGACCTGCGCGCGATCGAGAAGCTGACGCGGCAGGAGATCCCGGTCGTCGAAGGCCACCCGTACGAGTCGCGGATCCCGTTCTCGGCGACGCCGCCGCCGCGCAGCCCACCGCAGGGCAAGCACGGTCATGGCCACGGCCGGCGCGATCTGCCGAGCCAGGGCCGGCGCCGCCGCGGTGGTCGCGCCCCTGCGCGCGCCTGAAGCGGCGTCGGGAGCCCGCCACGATCGCTGGCCCCTGACACCATGATCCGTCGCGTTGCCGCGCCGCGACCTGGCGTGGTACTGCGTCGCCGTGCTGGGGGCCGTGCTCGCTCGCTACGGCATCGTGCTCGTTGCCTGGTGGCCAGCGATCGTCGCCGGGCTCGTGGTCGTGGCCGGCTGGGTCTACGCGCCGGTCCGCGAGCGCGTCGCGCGCGTGCCGCACCTGCGCTGGATCGCACTCGGGCTCCTGATCGCTGGTGCGCTGGTCGGCGCATGGCGCCTGCTGTGGTTCGCCGATGACGCGCTGATCTCGCTCCACTACGCGCGCAACTGGATCGAGGGCCACGGCCTCGTGTTCAACCCCGGCGAGCGAGTCGAGGGCTACACGAACTTCCTGTGGCTCGCGATGATCGCGGCATGTGGCCGGCTCGGGCTCGACCTGCCGATCGCGACGCTCGTCCTCGGGCTCGCGGCCTACGTCGCGACGATCGTGCTCGCCGATCACGTGGTGCGCAAGCTGTCCGGACAGCGCCTCGTCGCATCGTTCGCGTCCGTGATGACCGCACTGTCGTATCCGATGATGTCGTTCGCGACCGGTGGGCTCGAGACCGTGTTCTGCGCGCTGCTCGTGCTCGGCATGATGTTCGCGGCGCACGAGGACCGGCTGTTGCTGTCCGGCACGCTCGGGATCTTCGCGACGATGACGCATCCCGATCACGCGCTGTTCTACGCGGTGATCGCCGGCGTCGTGTTCGTGCCGCGACTCGTCCAGCGCCGGCCGTTCGTCCGCGACCTCGCGCGCTACGCGGCGCCGTTCGTCGTGATCTACGTGCCGTACTTCCTGATCCGCTGGCGCTACTACGGCGACGCGATGCCGAACACGTTCTACGCGAAGTCCGGCGGTGGCACCTACTACTCGCAGGGGCTTGCATACCTGTTCATCTCGGCGCTCGTCGCGGGCGCGCTCGGCGTGCTGCCGGCGTTCGTCGTCGGAGCGCGGCACCTGCGCCACACGCTGTTCGTCCGGATCGTGCTGGTGGCGGTGCCGGTCTACCTGTTCTACGTCGCGCGGATCGGTGGCGACTTCATGACCGGGCGCTTGATCGTGCCGGTGTTGCCGCTGGTGTTCGTGATCGCCGAGCTCGGCGTGCGCTCGGTCAAGCGCGCGCGCGTCGCGGCGGTGCTCGCCGTGCCGTTCGTGCTTGCGTGTCTGCCGACCCGCGTCCACCCGGCGCAGACCGAGCGCTGGTTCATGACCGACGAGCGCACGTTCTGGCGCGTGGCGTCACTCGATCCGCTGGCGCTGCGCGGGGACACGGCGGAGCACGCCGAGATCCTGGGGCGCTACTTCGGCGCGGCGAAGGTCCGTCCGGTGTACGCCGCGTTCGAGATCGGGTTCGTCGGCTGGCAGACGCGGTTCCGGATCGTCGACATGCACGGCCTCATCGATCGCGAGCTCGCGCGTACCCCACTCACCGAGCGCGGTCGGCCGGGTCACGAGCGCGAGGCGACGGCGGAGTACGTGATCGCGCGCGGCGCGGATCTCGCGCGCAAGCCGCTGTACGGGATGCCCCACGCGCAGCTCGCGGTGTTGAAGCTCGATGGCCACAACTACCACCTCGCGAAGTTCCGCGAGGAGCTGCTCGCCGAGGTCCGCGGCAAGCCCGGCGTCGAGCTCACCGAGATGCCGGCGTATCTCGATGCGTATGCCGCGCGCGCGGCCTCGATTCCGGAGGCGGAGCTCGCGGTCGATCTCGCGTTCTTCGACGCGTACTACTTCAGCGTCAATCCAGATCCGGTGCGCCGCGCGAACATCCTGGCCGCGCGGCGGTGATCACGCGAACCAGCGCGGGACCAGCTCGTCGGCGGGACCGGCGACGGCGTCGGTGAACAGCTCGCGCGCGCCGTCGAACACCTCGAGGTTCAGCAACACGCGCCGCGCCTGGTTGAGCTCGGCCCAGCGCACGAAGCTCGACGCCGGCGCGACCGTGCCCGAGGTCCCGATCGCGACGAACAGATCGCAGTCGCGCAGCGCGTGCTTCGCCGTGCGCTCGGCATCGACCGGGATCATCTCGCCGAACATCACGATCCCCGGACGCATCAGCTGCCCGCAGTGGCTCGGCGGGGTAGGGCCATCGGGCGGCTCGTCCTCGTGCCCGCAGACCTCGCAACGCCAGCGCGCGAGCGTGCCGTGGTACTCGCAGACCCGCTGCGAGCCAGCGCGCTGGTGCAGGCGGTCGATGTTCTGCGTGATGATCAACATCTCGGCGCCGGGCGCGAGCCGGGACTCGAACGCCGCGAGCGCGCGATGGGCCGGCGTCGGTAGGGCGGCCGCGAGCGCACGCCGGAACGACCAGAACAGGCCGCAGGCCTCGGCGCGCCGGGTCACCAGCGCGCTGGCCTCGGACAGCGCCGCGGTCTCCGGGTCATTCCACAGCCCGCCCGGGCCGCGGTACGTGGGCAGCCCGGCGGCGTGCGAGATCCCGGCCCCGGTCAGGACGACGATGCGACGATAGCGTGCGAGCACGAGTTAGTGTAGTTCCTACACCAAAGCGCGCAACCGCTATTTCCACTCGGTGACGACGCCGCGGAGCTCGCCGAGCCGGGCGCGCGACAGCGTGCCGACCGCCGCGACCGTCAGGTGATCGGGGACCAGCACCTGGTGGGCAACCTTCGCGACGTCCTCGATCGAGACCCGGGAGATCGCGGCGAGCCGCTCGGAGAGTGCCGGCGGCGGGTAGTACAGCGCCGTGCCGCCGAACCAGCCTGCCATCGCGGCGGCATCGTCGATCGACGCCAGCGTCTCGTAGCGGTAGCGGATGCGCGCCTTGGCAAGCTCGTCGTTGGTCAGCTCGCCGCGGCGGAGGCCGTCGAGCAGGAGCAGCAGCTCGCGGACCAGCGACGGGACCTTGGCATTCGCGGTCGCTCCCGCGATCTCGAACAGCGCGGCATCGGCGAGCGGCTCGATCGCGGCGTGGATCGAGTATGCGAGGCCCTTCTGGTCGGCGAGCGTGTAGTGCAGGCGGGTCGACATCCCGTCGTCGAGCACCCGCAGCAGCGCGACCAGCGCGACGTAGGCCGGGTCGAGCTCGGGGACGGCGCGGAAGATGATCGCCAGCGAGGTCTGCGAGCCGGCGTCGGGGACGTGGCGCAGGCGCGGGCCGCCGGTGATCGAGGGCGCCGGGGTGACCTCGGCCCTCCGCCCGGCGGGCAGGGACTCGAGCGCCTTGCTCGCGGCAGCGACCACGTCGGCGTGCCGGATCGGCCCCGCGACGCACAGGTTGGCGTTGCGTGCCCCGTAGAACGTCTGGAAGTGGCGCTGGACATCGCCGATCGCGAACCGCTCGACGTTGGTGCGCGGGCCGATGATGCGCTGGCCGAGCGGGTGGTGCTCGAACGCGAGCCCGCGGGCGATGTCATCCGCGTTGATCTCGGTCCCTTGCTCGTCGTAGTCCTCGTTGATCTCCTCGAGGATCAGCGTTCGCTCGAGCTCGATATCGGTGAACCGCGGGCGGCCGAGCAGCTCGCCGAGCAGCTCGATCGCGGCGGGGACGTGATCCGGCTCGAGCGCGAGCTGGAACAGGGTGTAGTCACGGCCGGTCTCGGCGTGGAGGGTCGATCCGAGGCGCTCGACGGCCGTATTGAGGGCCAGGGACGTCGGATAGCGCTCGGTCCCGCGGAACAGCATGTGCTCCACGAAGTGGGACAGGCCGTTGTCCTCGGGGCTCTCGAACCGTGAGCCAACCTTGATGAACAGGGCGCAGACGGCCGTATGGAGGTGGGGTAATGCGACCGTCGTCACGGCGAGCCCGTTGTCGAGGGTCGTCGTCTCGACGTGAGGATCGAGCTGCTTGTCCAATGCCTGTGCTTACCGCAATTGAGGCGTCGATGGATCGGTGGTATCCATGGGACGGCTCCGATGCTCCTAAAGAAGATCGTGATCGCCGAAGACGACGACGCCATCGCGCACATGGTCAACATGGCGCTTGGTGATGCCGGCTTCTTGTGCCTCCGTGCCCGCGACGGCGACGAGGCGCTCAAGCTCGTGAAAGCGCACGACCCGGACCTCCTGGTCCTGGACGTGATGATGCCGCGGGTGGATGGGCTGGAGGTGGCGCGCCGGCTCAAGGCGGATGTGATGTGGTCGCGGACCCCGATCCTGATGCTGACCGCGCTTGCCGGCGTGGACGATCAGGTCAACGGCCTGGAGGCCGGCGCGGACGCCTACATGGCGAAGCCGTTCGATCTCCGGGAGATGGGAGCACGCGTCAAGGCGCTGATCCGGTCGGCGCGCCGGGAGCGCAATCGCAACCCGACGACCAACCTGCCCGGTTCGCGGGCGATCGACGAGGAGATCGAGGGCGCGCTGAAGAGCGGCAAGCCCACCGCCGTCGTCCACATCGACATCACCAACTTCGACTCGTACTCGGACGCGATCGGCATCGCGAAGTCGGAGGACACGGTTCGCGACCTCGGACAGTGGCTGCTCGACGCCGCGCGCGTGGCCTCCGGTGGCGGCGCGTTCGTCGGCCACATCGGCGGCTCGGACTTCATCGCCGTGCTGTCGCCCGAACATTGCGAGCCGTTCCTGACCTCGGCCGAGGGCGCGTTCGACGGCAAGAAGTCCGAGATGGTGGGCGAGCCTGGCTCGCTCGCGCTGGTCGCGGCGATCACGCTGACCGACGGCCTGACCGTGAACGGAGGCGCCGACGAGCTCGGCCGCCGGCTCGGCAAGGCGATGAAGCAGGCCAAGGCCGCCGGCACGACCGGGCACGTTCAGTGGTCGGCTAGCTGAGCGTGGACCCGAGCGACAAGCCCGATACCGACCCGCTGGCCGCCACCCAGGCACCTCCCGGGTCCGGAGAGTCCGGGAGCAGCGGCAAGACCCGCAGTGTCCACGCCGGCGACTCGCTCGGGCGATACGAGCTCGGCGAGTCGCTCGGCGAGGGCGGCATGGCGTCGGTGTTCCGCGCGCGCGACCGCGAGCTGCGGCGCGACGTCGCGGTGAAGGTCATGTTCCCGCACCTCGCGCGCCGGCCGGAGATCGTGCGGCGGTTCCATCGCGAGGCGCGGGCGGCCGCTGGCCTCGAGCACGAGAACATCCTGCGGATCTACGACGTCGGGGGCGGCGAGGACGAGATCCCGCCCTTCATCGTGATGGAGCTGATCCGCGGTCGCACGCTGCTCGAGGAGATCGAGCAGCGCGGCCCGCTGCTCGCCGAGATCGTGGCCTGCATCGGGGCGCTGCTCGCCGACGCGCTCGCGGCCGCGCATGCGGCGGGCATCATCCATCGCGACATCAAGCCGTCGAACGTGCTGATCGCGCCGGGCGGCCGGCTGCTGCTGGCCGACTTCGGCGTCGCGCGGCTCGAGACCGAGGACTCGCTGGTGACCCGGACCGGCGCGCTGCTCGGGACGCCGGCGTACATGAGCCCGGAGCAGGCGACCGGCGACACCGCGACCGCGAGGAGCGACCTGTACTCGCTCGGTGCCACACTGTACCAGCTCGCGACCGGCAGCCTGCCGTACAGCGGCGGCGCGGCGAAGGTGATGGCGCAGATCGCGAGCGGCTCGCTGGTGCCGCCGAACAGCCGGCGCGCTGCCGTCGGGCCGGATCTGTCCAGGATCATCGAGCGCCTGATGAAGACCGAGCCCACCGAGCGGCCCGAGAGCGCCGCATCGGTCGCCAGCGAGCTGCGAGAGCTCGCGATCGCATGCGGGTTCGGCGAGCCGGTCGACGAGCTGGCGGGGTTCTTTGCCGATCCGGACGGCTTCGTGAAGGCGCGCACCCCGATGGTGGTGAGCGCGATCGTGAGCGCGGGCAAGCGGGCGCTGGCCGAGTCCAGGTTGCCGCGCGCGATGGCGCTCGCGGACCGGGCAAGTGCGATGGCGCCCGAGGATCCCGCGGTCAAGACGCTGGTCGATGCGGTGACCGCCGGCGATCAGGCCAAGCGGATCCGCCGCGTGCTCGCACTCGGGGGCCTCGGGCTGGTCGCCGCCGGTGGCGCGACGGTCCTCGCGATCACGCTGTCGGCTGGCGGTGGCCCGGTCCCGCACGATGCCGCCGTGGTCGCGACGATCCCGGATGCGCCGACGCTCGATGCCGGACTGATGATTCCGGTCGACGCGCTAGTCGACGTGCTGCTCGTCGATCCGACGCCCGATGCCGGCGTGCGGCGCGATGGCGGGATCTCGCGGCGCGCCGATGCGGGGATCGTGGCGGTCGATGCCGCGGTCGCGGTCGCGATCGATGCCACCGTCGTCCTCGCAGTCGACGCCGCGGTCTCGGAGGCGGCGCCCGGCCAGATCATCGTCTCGAATGACACCTGGTGCGAGCTCACGCTCGACGGCGTCCTGGTCACCGGCCGGCTGCAGCGCCGGAAGATCCTGAAGGCGGCGCCGGGCCGGCACTCGGTAACCTGTACCCAGCCGGGCATCGTCGGTGCGACCTGGACCCGCGAGGTCGACGTGGTCTCGGACAAGTCGTCCCAGGTGCTCGGCTCGATGCTCGAGCCGGTCGAGGTCCAGATCGCGATCTCGGGGACCAAGGTCCAGATCGAGAAGATTCATTACCCCGTCGGCTTCGTCGCGAAGCTCAAGCCGGGCCGCTACCGGGCGGTCGTGTTCCATGGCGATCGGCCAGGCGCGAGCGGCTGGCTCGATATCCCGCGGGTCGCGAGCTGCCGGCTGCGGGACATGGGGGAACAGGTCGTGTGCGACCCCTGAGGTTCGGGATCCGCGGCCAAAGCCTGACCGCGATGTCGTGGTCGAGCTGCGGCGGCCGCTGGAGGGGTTGCTGAATCCAGCACTTGCGGGTGGCAGGCCCGTTGCAGCACAACAGAACACTCGTGAAGCTGCTCACCGCCATCGCCCTGGTGCCCCTCGCGGGCTGCTTCTACGTCGAGGCGATCAACCAGCGGCCGTCCGTCCAGATCGTGAACGAGAACGGCGAGGTCCAGCGCGGGGACCGGATCACGCTGCGGGCGACGGTCTACGATCCAGACAACCAGAGCGTTTTCTACCGCTGGCGGATCTACCTGTGCGACGACGGCAACGACTTCGCGACCTGCGATGCCGCTCCCGCATTCGACAGCATCAGCCCGCGGGTCGAGCTCGTGGTCCCGAACCGGCGCGGGAACGCCAACCCGCTGCAGTCGCTGCTCGCCGTGCTCGAGATCGAGGACGATCACGGCGCGACCGCGAAGCCCGAGGCCCGGCTGACGATCGCGGTCGGCGACGCCGCCCCCGGTGGAGCGGCGCGCGCCCCCGCGCTACCGGTTCGTCGTCAACACGCCGCTCGATCTCTACGCGGCCTACGCCGATGTCGACGACGACGTCGAGGAGGTCGCGCTGGCGTGGCAGGTCCTCCCGCCCGCCGTGACCGACTTCGAGCTGATCGATCTCGGCGCCGACGTGGTGGATCCGGATCGCCCGACGTATCGGCTCGATAGCCGCAGCCTGGTACCGGCGGTCGCTGGCCAGTGGGTCGTGCGGGTCACCGCGACCGACCCGGGCGGCAAGTCCAACACGGAGGATCTCGAGATCAGCGTCGTCCCGGATCACGTCCCGTGCCTCGACCAGTGGGCGCCGATCGCGCCGGTCACGGAGGTCCTGCCGGTCAGCGCGCCGACGCTGTTCCACGTTCCGCTCGTCAGTGACGACCTCGATCGCTACCCGACGATCCCCAACGATCCGATCTATCGGGCAACGACGTTCTCGTGGTCGCTCAAGGTCGGCAGCGGGCCGCGGCAGAATCTCGGCGTGACGGCGAACAGCGTCCCGTTCGACCCCGCCGGCTACGACCCGGGCACGATCGTCGAGCTTCGCGTCGAGATCGCGGATCGCAACGCGGTCCCGATCGCGTGCAGCGACGCGGATCGAACCTGCTCCGTGATCGCCGAGCCCGCCTGTATCCAGCGCCAGACCTGGCACGTGGAGGTCCGATGAGAGCGCTCGTCCTGTGCCTGCTCGCCGGCTGCGGCCTCGGCGACCTGGATGGCCCCAATACTGACGGTGGCAATGACGCCGGCGATCCTCAGTGCAACGTGTTCATCACGTTCGAACAGCCGGTGCCACCGGCGGGACCCGACGCGATCATCCGCGCAATCGGCAACGTCGAAAACGGACCCGGCGTGCTGACCTACCTGTGGCGCGTGGTCGACGACTCGGGCGCCGAGATCACGACGACGCCGCAGCAGGTCGGCGAGATCACGTTCCTCGCCGCGACGCCCGGCGTCTACGACGTCACGCTCGACGTCGAGGGCTCGATCCGGTTCTGCAACCAGGGCTTCGCGCCGCTGACCGTGATGGCGCCGAACGCGAACATGGCGCAGTACCGGCTGCGGGTGTCGCCGCCGATCTCGCAGCAGGTCCCGCCGCTCGACAAGCGGATCACGGTGTATGGCGGCGGCAATGCCGACCTCGGCGCGGTGGTGCTCGACCCGGGTATCGTCGCGTCGGGCAACGTCGGTGGCGAGGCCTATTTGAAGTTCTCCCCCGCGGCGAGCAAGGACGCGTTCGTCGAGGCGTTTGCCAGTGCGAGCGGCGAGCTCAACGTCCACCTGATCGATCAGCCGCACGACGTGATCGTGGTGCCGAGCAGCACCGCGCTCGCGCCGCGCAAGTTCGTCGACTGGCTGCCGGGCGATCCGTTGCCGCTCGACGGGGGCACGGTCGTCACCGGCAAGGTGTTGGCGCCCGGCGGCGGGGACCTCGCGGGCGCGAAGGTCCAGCTCGTGATCGATGACCTGCCGTCGACGCTTGCCACCACCACCGCGACCGGCACGTTCTCGCTCCGTGCGGTGCCGACCGCGGGAGCCACGATCCGGGTCGACGTCACGCCTCCCGCCGCGAGCGGGTTGCCGCGCCTGGTCGCGAGCTCGACGACGTTCGACCTCGGGGTCGCGTTCGACATCCGCTACGCCGCCCTCGCGACCCGCGACCTCGCGACCACGTTGATTCGCCGCGGCGGGACCCCGATCGCGAACGCGAAGGTCTCGATCGTCGGCACCCTGCCGTCCGCGGGGACGGTGGTCGCCGGCGGCTCGACGACCGCGACCGGCGAGGTCCGCGTGCTGACCAAGGCGAATGCGAGTGGCCGGCTGCCGACGGTGCGTGCACCGGCGCGCGTGCTGGCCGCCGTGGTCGAGGCCAACCCGGGCGACCTCGCGGTCCGCCCGCTCGATCTGTCGGCAGGAGTCCCCACGGCGATCGATGCGCCCGCGATGCTCGGGTTCTCGACCGTCCTCCGGCGCACACCCGCCGTGGCGCTCCGGGCCCAGCTCGACGCGATCCCGATCGGGCGCTCGCGCAGGCCAACGCGCCGACCGTGCGGTCGCTGCGGGCGCTGGCGGCATTGTCACCGGCAGCCTCGCGAGTGGTGGCCACTACGATCTACGGTTCTCGGATCCGGGTGCGCGCGGCCCCTCGCACGACAGATCGCGACCGGACCGTCGGCGACCTCGCGGCGACCTACACGCTGCCGCTCGCGATCCAGCTGTCCGGCCGCCTCACGCTGCTCGGCACGTCGCAACCGATCCCGAACGCGTCGGTCAGGTGCTGTGTGCGACGCACCGGCGTCGAGCGGATCGACCGCTGGCCGAGATCGCCGCCGGCGCGGGCGGCGACTTCACGCTCGCCGTCCCGGATCCGGGGACAGGATTGACTAAGCTCCGCCGATGATGCGCGTCGTGGTGTGCGTGGTGCTCGCGATCGCCGGTTCGGCGGCGGCCCAACCCGGCCCTGGGGGTGTGGTCGCGCTGCTCCCGCTCGATGCCGAGGCGCGGCTCGAGATCTACGGCCAGCCGGTCGCCAGCGAGATCGCACGCGCGCTGACCGCCGGCGGGATCGTGGTCGTCGTGATCGGCGCGAAGATGGCGGTGCCCGAGCGCGCCCAGCTGATCGTCGACGGCACGATCAAGAACAAGGGCGACGCGGTCGTGCTCTCCATCCGCATCCGCAACACCGACGGGACGGTCGTCAAGCCGCTCGCCGCGACCGCCCCGACGCTCGCCGCGATCGATCGCGCGGCGACCGACCTGTCGGCCCGCGCGCTGCCGATCGTGCGCGACCGGCTCGCGGAGCTCAAGCGTGGCCAGCCCGTCGTGGTGATCGAGAAGCCGGCCCCGGCCACCGCGCAAAACATCCCGCTGCTCGTCGCGATCGCGGCGCGTGGACCGGACGTCGAGCCGCTGCGCGGGGCGCTCGGCACCGCGATCGATCCGTGGGTCCGCGCCCGCAAGCGCGAGCCGAGATCGATCGACGCCGCGCAGCTCGCCGCGAAGCTCGCGGCGAACACCGTCGCGCAGAGTGGGGTCGATCGCGGTCTGGTGCTCGAGGTGCTCGACTACCGCGTCGAGCCCGGCGAGGTCCCGCTCGCGCGTGCGCGCGTCCAGGTCCGGATCGCGGATGCAGGCAGCGTGCTGTTCGATCGCATCGTTGCGACGGACACGATCGTCGGAGATCGAAACATGGCGCCCGACGCGCTGGCCGCGCGGGTCGCCGGCGAGCTGCTGTCGATCCTGCGACCGCACCTGCGGCGCGAGGTGCCGGGATGGCGATGAAGCTCGTGATCACGGCGATCGTGCTCGCGAGCACGGTCGCGTGGGCGCAGCCAACCGCAGATCGGTTGCGCGAGGGCAACACCGCCGCCGAGGCCGGTGACTGGGCGCGCGTCACGCAGCTCGTCGCCCCGCTGTTACGCGGCCAGCTGTCGCCGATCGATCTCGCGGAGGCGCACCGGCTCGCCGGCATCGCGGCGTACTACCAGCAGCAGACGGGCGCGGCCGAGACGCACTTCCTCGAGTACCTGAAGCTCGAGCTCGACGGACGCCTCGATCCCGCGCTCTATCAGCCCGACGTCGTCACGTTCTTCAACGACGTGCGGACGCGCAATGCCGCCGTGCTGCGTGCGCGCCGGCCCAAGCAGAAGCGGTACTTCATCCTCAATCTGGTGCCCCCGGGCGGGCAGATCCAGAACGGCGAGCGCACGAAGGCGTACGTGGTCGGGGGCCTGCTCGCGGGGTTCGCGATCGCGAACGTCAGCAGTTACCTCGTGCTCCGATCGTGGTGCACGGAGGTCTCGGGCAGGGACGGCCAGAGCGTCACGTGCGATCCCGCGAGCGCCTCGCGGACGTCGCGGATGCGCGCGCTCAACGTCGCGAGCGGGATCGGCTTGATCGTGACCTACGTGTACGGCATGTACGACGGTGTCACCGGATATCGGCGTCGCACGCGCGAGCAACAGCCGTTCGTGATGCCGGTCAGCGGTGGGGGCGTCGTCGGGCTCTCGGGATCGTTCTAGCCTGGGGCCTTCAGGCCATGGCCGCGTCACCACGCGACACCCGCACAGCTGCGACAGTGTCGTCGCCCGCCCTCGGACTATGGGCCCCTTCGTGATTGTGATCTGCGCGCGGGCTCGGCTACGATTCCGATCCGAGTGAGGCAGCCGGTCCCGTTTGGAAAATACCTGCTGCTCGATCGCATCAGCGTCGGGGGCATGGCCGAGGTCTTCAAGGCCAAGAGCTACGGCGTCGAAGGCTTCGAGAAGATCATCGCGATCAAGCGGATCTTGCCAACGATGGGCGAGGACCGCGACTTCATCAAGATGTTCATCGATGAAGCGAAGATCGCGGGTCAGCTCGCGCACGCGAACATCTGCCAGATCTTCGAGCTCGGCCGGATCGACGGCTCGCACTTCATCGCGATGGAATACATCTGGGGCAAGGACCTGCTCCAGATCCAGAACCGGCTGCGCAAGATCAAGAAGCCGATGCCGATCGCGATGGCGTGCTTCTCGATCGCGAAGGTGCTCGAAGGCCTCGACTACGCGCACCGCAAGCGCGATCCACTCGGCCGTCCGCTCGAGATCGTGCACCGCGACTGCTCGCCGCAGAACGTGCTGGTGTCATACGAGGGCGAGGTCAAGGTCATCGACTTTGGCATCGCGAAGGCGACATCGCGCAACTCGCGAACGATGGCCGGCGTGCTCAAGGGCAAGTTCGGCTACATGTCGCCCGAGCAGGTGCGTGGCCTGCCGCTGGATCGCCGGAGCGACATCTTCGCGCTCGGCACCATGCTGTACGAGTGCCTGACCAGCGATCGGCTGTTCCAGGGCGAGACCGATTTCTCGACGCTCGAGAAGGTGCGCAACGTCGACATCCGGCCGCCGCGCGAGATCAACCCCGACATCCCCGAGGCGGTCGAGAAGGTGATCCTGAAGGCGCTCGCGAAGGACGTCGACGATCGCTACCAGTGGTGCAGCGAGATGCTGGCCGACCTCCAGCAGTTCCTGATGAGCCAGGAGGTCGTGTTCACCGCGAAGTCGCTCGCGGGCTGGCTGAAGGATGTGTTCTCGACCGAGATCGAGCGCGAGCGCCAGTTGCTCGAGCAGTACAAGCGGGTCGGGCGCGACGGCCTGATCGCGACGCCCGCGGGGCCAATGCCCGCGTCCGAGGCCAAGCTCGATGTCGTCGACACGCTCGGCGAAGCGGGGCAGGCCGAGGGCGATCCGACCATGCTCGGCGGCCCGAACTTCGACGACCTCGAGGCCGCGATGGCAGCGCACGCCGAGGTCGGTCCGGCACCGGGCTCGCCCGCCGTGCTCGGTGCGAACCCACTGCCGGCGCACCCGCACGACGACGGCCACTCCGGCGACTTCGGCGAGGAAGCACCGACCGAGATCTTCGGGGAGATCGATCACGGCGGGAAGCCTTCGATCGCGCCGGCCGCCGCGCATCGCCCATCCAATCCGACGCAACCACCTCCGGGCCCGCGGCCACCCCGGCCGCCGCCGGCGCGCCCGGGTACGCGCCCCAGCGACCCCAACGGCATGTACGCCGCGCAGCGTGCGGACAGCGTCCCGAACATGGCCGGGCCCGGCGATGGCGGCTATGCCCCGACGACGACGCCGCCAGGATACGCGTCGCAGGACTACGCGCAGCAGCAGCAGCAGCACCAGCAGCAGCAGCAACAGCAGCAGCAATATTATCAGTCGCCGATGGGCACGCCCAACACGATGCCGGTCTCGCCCGAGCCGCTCAACGCGATGGCACCGCCCGGTCAGAACAACAGCCGGACCCTGATCGGTGCGGCGGCCCCGCCGGGCTATGCGCCGTACCAGCCGGGCTCGACGATGCCGCCGCCCGGTTATGCGGTGCCGGGCCAGTCGCCGTACGGCCACCCATCGCAGCCGCACATGCAGGGCTATCCATCGCAGCCGCAGATGGGCTACCCGTCGCAGCCGCACATGCCGTATCCGGGCATGGATCCGAATCAGAACCCGTACGGCAATCCGTACGGTGCAGGTCCCGCCGCCGCGGTCGATTCGCTCGCCCCAGCGGCCGAGGGTCGCAAGAAGTCGTCGATCGGTCGCGATGTCGCGATCGGGGTCGCGATCGCCGCCGTCGTGCTCGGCGGGTTCCTCGCGGTGAAGTTCCTGGTGCTCGATGCCGACGACGAGACGCCGGCGGCGGGCAGCGGCAGCGGGATCGCGACGATCGAGGTCTCGATGCCGGCCAACGTCAACGCGGACCTGTTCCTCGATGGCTCGAAGGAGAAGGTCGCCGTCGTCGCCAACGGCCAGAAGATCCCGGTGACCGCGGGCCAGCGCAAGGTCCGGATCGTCGCGCCGAGCGGCCAGTACTGCGATCAGGAGATCGCGCTGCCAGCGAGCAAGACCACGATCATCGAGTGCCCGCTCGACAAGGGCGGCGCCGGATCGGGCAGCGCATCCGGCTCGGGAAGCACGCGACCGGCGGCCGGTTCGGGCTCGGGCAGTGCGACGGTGCCACCGCCGCCGGCACAGGGCACCCTCGAGGTCGCGCTACCGTCCAGCGCGCGCGGCGAGCTGTTGATCGACGGCGTTAAGCTCGGCCCGGTGGCCAACGGGCAGAAGATTCCGGTCGCGGCCGGCAAGCACAAATTCCAGATCATCGCGCCTACTGGCACGTGCGAGCTCGAGGTCGAGCTCGTCGCGGGCAAGAGTGCGCCGCTCGACTGCAAGAAGCTGAAGCGCCCGGTCGTCGACAAGATGCCACCTGAGGACAAGACGCTGGTGCCGGCCGACAAGCCCGCCGACAAGCCGGTCGACAAGCCCGTCGACAAGATCAGGCCGGTCGACAAGACCAGGCCCGCGGACAAGATGCCGGCCGAGGACAACCCGGCGGACAAGGCTGCCGCGCTCGAGAACGGGTACTTGAACGTCTACAGCAAGCCAGCCGCGAAGATCTCGATCGACGGCAAGGACACCGGGCTCGCGACGCCGATCACTGGCAAGGCGCTGGCGCTGTCACCGGGCAAGCACAAGGTCACGTTCGCGATCGGCGGTGATCGCTTCACGTTCTCGGTCACGATCAAGTCCGGCGCGACCGAGACGGTGTCGAAGGACCTGCAGTAGCTCAGCTGGTCGGCGGCGTGGTCGCCGGGGTCGCAGCCGCAGTACGCTCTTCGGACGCCTCGAGATCGCTCAGCTTGGCCTCGAGGTCAGCGATCCGATCGGCGAGTGCCCGGACGTCCTTGTTGACCGACGAGAACGGGGACAGGCCCTCGATCGCGCCGCGGATCTTGGTATCGACGTGCTTCTGCCAGTCGTCGAGCCGGGTCTTCGAGTGGTCGACCCACTCGCGTAGCGAGGCCAGGCTGCGCTTCTTGACCATCGCCTCGTCGACCGGGTGATCGACATCGTCTTGCGCCTCACCCCCCTCCACCGCGTCGTCCCCGTCCTTGCGCTTGCCTGGCAGGATGCTCTGGACGCGGCGCTGGGCCTCGGCGAACCACTCACCACCGCTCTGGATGATGTTTCGCATCGCGTTGAGCGGGAGGAAGCTGCGCTGCTTCTTCTCTTCCTCGAATATGATCTGGGCCAGGGTGACCGTGGTGAGGTCTTCCTTGGTCTTGTTGTCGACGATCTTGACGTCGTCGCCCTTCCGGATCATCTCGCTGATCTGGTCGAGCGTGACGTACCGGCTATGCTCGGTGTCGTAGAGCTTGCGATTGGCATATCGCTTGATGATCCGCGGCTCCGGCATCGGGCTCCCTCACCGAGCGTATCACGCACCGCGCCATGACCTCAACGTGGCACACTCGTCGAGTGGGCCCGGACCACGTGATCGGTCGACTGAAGGCGATCGTCGACGCTCGGATGCGCGTCCTGGCGCTGGTCGAGTCGTTCGGTGAGGGAGATCCGACTACCTGGGTCGAGGCACTCGCGGCGATCGTGGCCCGCGCCCATCGGGTCGACGACGGCGATGCCCTGATGGCGGTCGAGTGCATCACCAAGGCAGTGGGCGATCCGACGCTGGGCTATGCGACCCGACAGGCGCTCTACGAGGCGGCCACGGAGCGCGGCTTGCCGGCGATCGCGCGGCTGTTTCTCGCGGCGTCTCCCGCAATCCCGTTGCCGGCGCACCTCGCCAAGCAGCTCGGCCCCGAGCGCGCGCTCAAGCCGGCCGGTCGGCCGCTCTCGCTCGGCGAGCGCAAGTCGCTCGCGCGCACCCACCGCCGGCAGGACATCCTGTTGTTGCTGCGCGATCCACACCCGGCCGTGGTCACCATCCTGCTCGACAACCCGCACATCACGGAGTCGGACGTCGTGCGGATGGCGGCGGCGCGACCCGCGGTCCCCGAATCGCTGTCGAAGATCGCCGCGCACGCGCGCTGGTCCGTGCGTCATCCGGTCAAGCGCGCGCTGGTGATGAACCCATCTACACTGCTCGCGGACGCGATCCGCATCGCGACCACGCTCCGGGTCGCGGAGCTCGACGAGCTGTCGCGCGACCCGATGCTGCCCGAGGCGCTGCGCACGCATGCCGCGCAGGTCCGCGACTCGGCGCTGACGCGGCCGGAGGCGTGAGCGTTACTCGACTGCCGACTTCTTGCGCCGGCGGACGACGACTTCTTCCCATTCGGCGTCGTCATCAGCGGCAGCCTTTTCGAGCTGTCGCTGCTGCTTGGCCGGGAGCTGCTTCGCGGACTTCTTGTCCTCGAGCTTCTCCTTGTCGTCGTCGTCCTTGTCGTCGTCGTCCACTTTGGACGAACGTTTGAAATTCTTGATGCTGCGGCCCAGCGCATCGCCGATTCCCGGCAGCTTGTTAGCGCCGAACACGACGAGGACGATGAGTAGGATGATGATCAGCTCGCCCATTCCGGGCATGGGGTGCTCCTCGGTGAATTACGCGCACCCTAGCACTGTTTGTCGCGCGTTCTGAAAACAGCCTCGAAAAGTTGGATGCCTCCGACGAGGCGCCTATGGTCAGCCCATGCGACGAGTCGCCGCAGCTTGGCTCGTGCTGGTGCTCGCGGGGTCGGCGCAAGCCGATCCCAGCGTGCAGGCCGGCGCGCAACCCGCTCCGCCCGTATCGGCTTCACCTCCCGTCCTCGATCAACAGCTCGATGGCAGGCGCTCGGTTCGTGGCTGTGCGGTCGGCGACGACTGCATGCGCCCGACCGACGTGCTGCGCGAGTTCGAGCTCGAGACCCTGCCACCTCCAGGTGGCAATCCGTGGCTCGACGACCGCGCGCCGGTGCGCAGCCGGCTCGAGCCCGAGCCACGAAAGCTCGTTCGCAAGCCGAGCGAGCTTCGCCCCGATGCGCCGTGGCTCGACAACCTCGAGCTCCCCGATCTCCCGATCCAGTGGAGCCAGCGCCTGGTCGACTACCTGGTGTTCTATCGCGATGACCCGCGTGGCCGCCGCATCATGCAAGGCTGGCTGTTCGCGCAGGGCCGCTATCGCGAGCTGATCGCCTCACACCTGCGCAAGGCCAAGCTGCCCGAGGCGCTGCTCTACGTCGCGATGATCGAGTCGTCCTACGATGTCGAGACGCTGTCGCGCGCCGGCGCGCTCGGGCTCTGGCAATGGATGCCGGAAGGCTCGAAGATCTACGGGCTGCGCCGTGATCGCTGGGTGGACGAGCGCCGAGATCCGTACCGCTCGACGATCGCGCAGATGGACTACTTCCGCGATCTCTACCAGCGATTCGGCGACTGGCACATCGCGCTCGCCGCGTTCAACGTCGGCTACGGCGCCGTGCTGCGCTCGATCGCGCGTTACAACACCAACGACTACTATCAGCTATGCGCCTACGAGAACGCGCTGCCGTGGGAGAACTGCTGGTACACGCCGAAGGTCCTCGCGACGGCGATCGTCGGCAAGAATCGCGCGGCGTTCGGGTTCGACAAGGTCAAGCCCGCGCCCGCCGAGGCGTGGGACGAGGTCGCCGTGCCAGCCTCGCTGTCGTTCGCGGTGCTCGCGCGTGCCGCCGGCGTCACCGAGCTCGAGATCAAGCGGCTGAACCCGCACCTCCAGAAGGGCCGCACGCCACCGGGCGAGGCTGGCTACATCGTGCGCGTGCCGACCGGCAAGAAGGCCGATACGCAGCGTCGCATCGTCGAGCTGCAGACCGAGTGGGATGGTCACGATGCCTACGTCGTCGCGCACGGCGAGAGGTTCGAGGACATCGCCACGACCTACGGCATCTCGACCCACGCGCTGAAGCGCCTCAACAGCGTCACCCACGAGTCCGAGATCTCCGGTGGCACCGTGATCGTCGTCCCGCGGATCAGCGCCGAACAGCGCGCGAAGAACCGCGGCAAGGCGAAGCAGAAGCTCCACACCTCCGGCATCGATCAACGCGATGGCGAGGCCCTGATCGTGCCGGTGCCTGATAAGGATGCCGTGGTCGCGGGCAAGCAGCGCGTGTTCTACCGCGTGGTCACGGGCGACACGCTGGTCGCCGTGGCCAAGGCCTTCGGCGTCGGCGTCCGCGAGCTCGCGACCTGGAACGCGCTCGCGACGGACGCCAATCTCCATCCGAAGATGGTGCTGCTCGCGTGGGTCCCCACGGACTTCGACCCCGCGAAGCGCAAGGTGTCGCTGCTCGATGACGCGCAGCTCGTGATCGTGACGCGCGGCTCGCCGGAGCATCTCGATCTTCAGGAAGCCCGCTCGGGCCGGCTCCGCGTCGAGTACGTCGCGAAGGGCAAGGAGAAGCTCGAGGACATCGCGAGGAAGTACGGCATGGGCTCGCACGATCTCGCGCGGATCAACCGGATCTCCTACGACACGGTGCTCGCGAAGGGCGACAAGATCATCGTCTACGTGGTCTCGGACCCGAAGCGCTCGGAGCGTGCCGAGGAACAATGGAAGAAGACCCCGAAGTCGCGCCGCGGCAAGGTCCGGACCTCGGAGACGGACGACGACACCGCGGACGACAAGGACGACGACAAGCAGGTCGCGAAGCCCGAGAAGCCCGAGAGCTCGGGAGAGGACCAGACCGTGACAAAGTCCGCAGTGAAGCCGGGCAAGTCCGAGCACCACGACGCCGGCGACAAGCCGTCCACGAAAGCAAAGCGCACGAAGCGCATCGCGGCGCCAGGTCCCGTGACGGACCCCACGCAGGTCGATTGAGCATTCGTGCGACGAACCAGGTATCGTCGCCTCTCTTAACGAGGTGTACCGATGCTTAAGCCCGTCTCGATTGCCCTGTTCCTGATCGCTGCCTGCGGCGGCGATGACCCTGCGTCCCCTGATGCCCCCCCTGGCGGTGGCTCCGATGCCGCGCCTGCCACCGTGATGGCGGTAGCTTGCAGCACAGGCGAGCCCACGATCGTCACGCGGAACGGTGCGAACATGTACGATCCGAGCGCGGTAACGATCGCCGTCGGTCAGGTCGTCAAATTCGTCAACTCGTCCAACCACAACGTCGCGCCGCTGATGACGATGAGCGATGCGGGGCTGGACGTCGGGTTCGGCGCCACCAAGTGCCTGAAGTTCACGGCGGCCGGTTCGTTCAAGTTCAAGTGCACGCCTCACGAGTTCGTAGGCACGATCACGGTCAACTGATCGACAGCGAGATCGCGAAGCTCGAGCTCGTCCTGCACCAGCGCTGGGACGAGGTGACCGCAGCGGTCTATGCCGATGCGTTGATCGCGCGCGGCGATACGAGAGGCGAGCTGATCGCGCTCGATCTCCACGTCGCGCGGCATGGTCGCACCAGCGAGCTGATCCGCCGGCGCACCGAGCTGGTGTCGGCGTGGCTGGGAGCGGAGCCATGGCGTGACATCGACTTCGGGTTCACCACGACGCGATCGCCTCGATCGCGGACCTCGAGCGGTTGCAGCGTGCGCCTCACCTGCGCGTGCTCCAAGTCTACGATCATCATGCGTTGCTCGACGAGCTGCTCCGCGCGGTCGCCGCGCTGCGAGCTGCCGTGGCTGCACCGGGTCGCGCTCCTCGGCAGGAAGCCGGCTTCGATCTCCGCGGCCACGATCGAAGCGCTGGAGACGTCCGCCTCGCCCCTCGCGGTGCTGGGACTCGACGGCGCGTGTGTCCTCGAGCCACCGCTACCTGCCAGCGTGCGGACGCTGGAGCTGACCGGGTGCGAGGCGCTCCTGGGTGACGACGAGGTCCCGCACGTGACCGCGGTCGATCTGCTGCTCTCGCCGGTGTACCGACCGGCGGCGCTCGAGACGATGCGGTTCCGCGGTTCCCCGGGCTCGCGCGGCTCGACCTCGCGCGCAACGAGTACCCGTTCCGGATCGAGAACCCGGGCGACTACTCGCTGTTCCCGATGCTGCGGTCGCTCGCGGAGCGGCGGAGCGCGCGCACGTGCGCACGCTGCGCACGCCCGCGCTGCGCGATGACACGGCTCTCGAGATCGCTCTCGAGCTGCTCGATCGCCAGCCGGACCTCGCGATTGCACGGACCTATGGCTACCTGCCTCCCGTCGACCGCGCGCATCCGCGGCTATCGATCCCGTCACCCGCGATGCTGGCCGCCGCAACGGGAGGTCGGGATTCGCTCGGCGCTGCTCGTTCACCCGATCGACCTCGGCGACATGTCGATCGGCTTGCCCGACTGCATCACGGCGCTCGAGACGCGGTTCGATACGATGCGCACCGCCGATCAGGCCGCATGGCGCGAGGTCTGGCGATTCCTCGATGGTCTCGCGTGGGCGGACGACTACACGGAGGAGCCGGTGGTCGACTTCGATGCGGCGACCTTGCTCGTGGCGCTCGATGCGCTCTCGGGCAACGACGACACCTGTGCCATGTTCGCCGAAGCCGTGCGTGCGCTCGCGCTACCACCCGGCGCGACTGTCGGGATCCAGCGTTACTGGACCGGTTAACGATGCGATCCGCACGACGGCATCACCTCACGATGTCAGTTCGGTGACGAAACAACCGGGATCGCGCCGCGCGCTTTCTGCTCCGGGAGCGCGTTGCGTCGGGAGAGACATGCCCCCTAGTCTCCACCTCGATGAAGCCTCCCCTGCTGCGCCTCGTCTCCTTCCTTGTCGTCTTCCTGCTCGCCTCCGCTGCGGAGGCGCAGGTCGTCACGGCGAACCTGCGCGGCACGGTTCGTTCCGCCGACGACAAGAGTCCGATGGCCGAGGCCGCGATCACGCTGATCCACATCCCGAGCGGGAATACCAAGACGACCGCAACCAACAGCGACGGCGCGTTCGCCTTCACGGGCCTTCGCGTCGGTGGTCCGTACTTCCTCAAGGCCGAGCCGATGGGGTTCAAGGTGGTCGAGCTCGACAACATCTTCCTGTCGGCGGGCAAGACGCGCGACGTGGTGATGGAAGTGCGGCTCGTCGAGGAGGTGATCGAGGTCAAGGATTCCGCGGTCGCCCGCAACACCTCGGGCCGCACCGTGATCGGGGCCAAGGAGATCGACGAGCTGCCCTCGGTCAGCCGCGATCCCCGCGACTTCGTGCGGCGCAACCCCGAGGCGAGTGTCGAAGGCAGCACCAAGGCGCTCTCGGTCGGCGGCGCGAACACACGCTTCAACAGCGTGACGATCGACGGCATCCGTCAAGATGATGACTTCGGTCTCAACCAGAGTGGGTATCCAACGCGGCGCAGCCCGATCGCGCTGTCGGCCGTGGAGGAGCTCGCGGTCGAGAGCTCTCCGTTCGACGTCCGCTACGGCAAGTTCCTCGGAGGCAACGTCAACATCGTCACCAAGTCCGGAACCAACGACTTCAAGGGCCAGGTGATCGGGACGTTCTCGAGCGACGCGTTCGTCGGGAAGCAGACGCGTGACGACGAGCTCGATGTCGACTTCCGCGAGATTCGCTATGGCGCCACGGTCGGCGGCCCGATCGTCCGCGACAAGCTCCACTTCCTGATCAGCGGCGAGGGGCTCGATGCCGCCACGCCCGTCGATGTCGGCCCGGCCGGGTCGAACGCGACCAATATCGTGTCGCGCGTCTCGCTCGCCGACATGCAGGAGGCCCAGCGCATCGCACGCGAGGTCTACGGATTCAACGCGGGTGTGCCCGCCCGTGGCCTGGACGAGGGGGACCTCAAGCTGCTCGGCAAGCTCGACTGGGAGATCGACTCCCAGCACCGTGCAAGCGCGACCTACCAGCGTACCGCCGGCAACAGCATCTCGAACGCGTTCTTCTCCGACACCACGCTGCCGCTGTCGTCGAGCTGGTACGACGCCCGCGACACGCTGCACGCGTTCTCCGGCCGCGTGCTGTCCGACTGGACCGATCAGTTCTCCACCGAGCTGGAGCTCGGCGGCAAGCTCGTGACGAGCCGGGTAAATCCACTCGAGGGCAACGGGTTCATGGCGGCGGAGATCGCGAGCGCGGACGGCGGGACGATCGTGCTCGGCCCGGACGAGTTCCGCCACACCAACGAGCTCGACAACAATCTCCTCCACGTCAAGGCGCAGGCGAACTACCTGCTCGGGCGCAACCTGTTCACGGGCGGGCTCGAGTACGAGCAGCTGCGCGTTCGCAACCTGTTCATCGCGACCAGCAATGGCGCGGCCGAGTACGACTCGCTTGCCGACTTCGAAGCCATGAACCCGAGCGCGCTGGCGTACGCGAACTCCGTCACCCTGGACCCGGAGGATGCGGCGGCGGACTTCAACACGGGAACCGCGATCGCCTACCTCCAGGATCAGGTGAAGATCACGCCGGAGCTCTCGATCACGGCTGGTCTTCGGTTCGAGATCTATCAAGCATCGAAGAACATCGAGGAGAACGCGAACTTCGTCGACCGCTACGGGTTCTCGAACACCGGCACGCTGTCGGGTCGCAAGATCCTGATGCCGCGCCTCGGTGTCAGCTATCTGCCGATGGACCAGCTCAACCTGCGCGGTGGCGCCGGCATCTACAGCGGCGGCACCCCGAGCGTGTGGGTCTCGAATAGCTACACCAACGACGGCGTCAGCATCGACTCGGCGTTCTCGGAAGACGCTGCCGTGATCGGCGGGTTCGATGGCCGCAACATCCCCCAGGCGCTCCAGGACATGATCGTCCCCGGTGATGGCAGCGTCGATGCGCTCGCTCCGCACTTCAAGATCCCCTCGGTCTACAAGGTCAGTGGCGGCGCGGACTACACGTTCCTGCCCGGCGCCGAGGTCAAGCTCAACTACACGTTCACGAAGGTTCGCCGGGGCGTCATGTGGCAGGACCTTCGCCGCGACCGCAGCTTCGTACCCAACAACCTGCCGGTCGGCACGTTGCCCGATGGCCGCCTGCTCTACGACACCGACAACTCCGATGGCGGCCAGTTCAACCCCCGCCGTGGCTTCGACATGCTGCTCACCAACACCACCAAGGGCGCCGGCCACTCCGCGAGCATCCTGGTGCAGAAGGCGTTCGGGTTCGGGCTGTACCTCTCAGGATCGTACGCCTACCAGCACGTCACCGAGGTCAACCCCGCGACCAGCTCGCGGTCGGTCTCGAACTACGGATTGGTCGCGGTCTCCGATCCAAACGATCCCGGTCTCGGCACCTCGAACTACGAGCGCAAGCACAGGCTGACCGGCGCGGTGGAGTTCTCTCGCGCCCTGGTCGGCGACCTCACCGACAGCGAGCCCTGGAAGAACATGAAGACCAGCTTCGGCATGTTCGTCGAGACGCGCTCGGGCCAGCCGTACTCGTACACGTTCGCCGATGCCACCGGCGGGGACACCCTGGCGCGAATGTTCGGCGAGGAGCGCGAGTTCGCACGCCGCAACCACCAGTTGTTCTACGTCCCGCGTGGGGACGACAGCGATGTCGTCTTGAACGGCATCGACCCGGCCGACTTCGAGGCGTTCCTCGACCGGACCGGCCTCGACAAGTACCGGGGAAAGATCGCGCCGCGCAACGCGTTCAAGAGCCCGTGGTTCACCAAGATCGATCTCCGGTTCGCGCAGGACCTGCCCAACCCGATCTCGGGACACCGTGCGAGGTTCGTGATCGACATCGAGAACGTGGGGAACTTGCTCAACGACAAGTGGGGGCGCGCGGAGTCGGTGCCGTTTCCGTTCGTCACGCCTGCCGTGGATGTCAACTACGACACCGCGTCCGGCCGCTACGTCTATTCCAACCTGCGCCAGGATCGCCCGGAGCGGGTCGACGTGCTGGCGTCGGTGTGGCGCATGAGCCTCGGCCTGATCTACGACTTCTGAATCACGGCGCGATCGGGCGGCAGCCGGTCTCGCCGCCGATCAGCACGCGGTCGAACCCGGCGCGGCGCGCGGCGCCGATGACCTCGACGAGCGAGCCCGCGCGCGCATCGGCATCGACCGCGATCGCGAGGGTGCCGGTGCAGGTCAGCTTGCGGCACTTGTCGGCGACGCGTCGGACGAGCGTCCCGATCGCGACCGGATCGGCGAGCTTGGTCTGCTGCGACGAGCGATCGACACACGACGTCAGCGTGCGGGTCCCGATCCGCAATGTCGGTCGGATCGCCTCGACCGAGGTCGCACCGCTCGACGCACTCGTGCGCCCGATCCCGAGGAACAGCGGTGGAGCGCCATCGTCGCGGATCGCGACCACGACGACATCGTCGGCCGCCCATGCGAGCGCGAGGTCGAGGATCGCCCCCGGGGTGTTGCGATCGAGGAGGACGAGGAACGTCTTGGTCTCCGCGATCGGGGTCGGATCCGGTGCGCCGGGCTCGATCGTGCGCGTGCCGTAGGTGACGTGCTTCGCGGAGGTCTCGATCACGCCGTAGCCTGCGGCCGGGGTGACGCGCCACGGGCGGGCATCGCCGCGCGCCAGATCGCAGGCGACCTCGACGAGCGCCGACGAGGGCACGAGGACCTGGAGGTTGGTGATCACGCGGGTGGCGCAACGTTCGCCTTCCGCGTCACCGAGCCCGCCAAGCCGCAGCGACGAGAGTCGGCCTTCGGCATCGAGTGCGAGCACGGCTCGCAACGAGCCTCTTGCGGCGGACCTCGCGAAGCACGCATCGATGGCGCCGAGCTTGGTTCGCAGCGCTGCCTCGGTCGCGCGCGCAGCGTGCACCCCGGTGGCACGCGGGGCGCCGTCCGAGGCGATCGCGAACGGTGTCCACGGCTGGGTCCAGGGGATCTCGGCGACGGGATGGCGCTCGGGCTCGATCTGCGTGGAGTCGAACGTGATCGGACAGGTCAGCGAGGTGGTGCCACCGGACGACGACGCCGCGAACACGACGCTACTCAGCACTTCGCGGACGCAACGCTCGAGTGATGGGCCGAGTGCACGCGAGGTGCTGGACGCGCTGACCACCTCGCCGGTCGACGAGATGTTGAGACGGTACTGGATCACCGACCGCGAATTGGCGCCGCGCGTGATCTCGTACGCCAGGCACTTGCGGAGGCCGGGCAGCGCGGTCTCGATCGCGGGAACGATGCTGCGCTGATCGAGCGAGCCGATGATGATGGGATCCCCGAGGCCGACGATGGCGCGGCGCGAGGCGGGTGGGGGCTCGGCGCGTTCCCGCTCGGATGTGCGCTCGATCGCGACGGGAGCATCCGCCACGGCCGGCGGCGCTGGTGCGACGACACAGCGCACCAGCTGGACGCGCGTTCCCTCGGTGGGCGTCACGATCGTGGTCCCGCCGCAGCCGGCCACGATCATCGCGAGCGCGAGTCGCATGCCCAAGCATACGCGGCACCCGCGCAGATTTCCCGTGCTGTCGTCCGACCCCTTAACCCGGATAGAGGTCGAGCGCCTCGCTCCACCGCCGGGCCGCGGCGACCCGCGCCTCGCGGGAGGTCGGGATTGCCAGCGGTCGGCCGCGCGCGTCGAGCACGAGCCCGACGACCCCGCCGCGCACCGAGCGCCGCACGGGCTCGCCCGGACCGCCGCCGACGTCGACACCACGCGCCGGCATCAGCTTGATCTCGACGCGCTCCTTGTCGGCCATCGGCACGAGCCGGAAGTCGCCGTGGACCAGCTGCTCGCGGCGGCCGTCGAGCTCGATGTCGAGCACCGGCTTGCCTGGCTTGCCGCCGACCGGTGCGACGCAGGTCCCGAGGTAGACGAGGCAGTCCTTCTCGAACACCTCGAGTGCCGCCGCAGGGTGGATCGTCGACAGCACGCCGAGGTGCGGCATCATGAAGATCGAGTCGACCGCGAGCTCGGTGACGCCGGTGACCGCGAACGCATCGATCATCATCATCATCGTTTGCGCCCGGCGCGGCGCGTGGGACAGCACGCCCCCCGAGCCGACCAGTAGATCGAGCTTCATCATATCGATCAGCGAGTCGCTGTCGCCCTGATCGAACGCGGCACCGATCGAGGCCTCGCGCTGGCGCCCGCGCAGCTTGACCGCGAACTGGGCGTGCTGGATGAACGACAGCCGCAGCGCCTCGCGCGCGATCGCTTGCTCGATCTTCAGCTCGTCGAGCGTCTGCGGGATCGTGGTCGGTCGGATCATCTTGTTGCCGATCCGATCACGCAGCTCGCTCGCCTCGAGATCGAACGGCACCCAGCGCTGGATGTTTGCCAGCCCAGCCTCGGCGAGCACGTTCGACACCGAGTACGACATCCCGAGGTTCGCCGAGACCGTGCGGTTGAAGATGCGGTCGAACACGCTGAACACGTCGGTCGTGGCGCCGCCGATGTCGACGCCGACGACGTGCTTGCTGGTGCGCTCGGCGAGCGTCTGGATCATGAGGCCCATCGCCCCGGGCGTCGGCATGATCGGAACATCGGTCCAGGTCAGCAGCTTCGCGTAGCCGGGAGCCTGCTGCATCACGTGCTCGAGGAACAGCTCGTGGATCGCGTCGCGCGCGGGCCCGAGGTTCTCCTGTTCGAGCGACGGCCGCACGTTGTCGACGATCTGGAGCGCGACCCGCCCGCCGAGGAGCTCGCGGATCTCGGCCTGGACGCCGCTGTTGCCGGCATAGATCACCGGCAGATCGAACGTCTGGCCCAGCCGGGGTCGCGGCTGTGCCGCGCGCAGCAGCTCGGCCAGCGCGATGACGTGTTTCCGGGTCCCACCCTCGGTGCCACCGGCGAGCAGGATCATGTCGGGCCGCAGCTGGCGAATGCGCTCGATCTTCTCGTGGGGCAGCCGGCGATCGTTGGACGCGATCGTATCCATCACGATCGCACCGGCGCCGAGCGCCGCACGCGCCGCACTCTCGGCCGTCATCTTCTTGACCACGCCGGCCACGATCATCTGCAGCCCGCCGCCGGCCGACGACGTCGAGATGTAGAGATCGGTGCCGACCTCGCCGCGCTGGGGCCGGCAGATCGAATCACCGTCGAGGAATTTCCGCCCCGCGAGCTCCTCGATCTCACGCACCGCGTTCAGCACACCGCGCGTGACGTCCTCCACCGGCGCCTCGACGGTGGTCGGGGCCTCGCCGCGACTCGCGAGCCGGTACTCGCCGGCCCGCTTCTCGATCAGGATCGCCTTGGTCGTGGTCGAGCCGCAGTCGGTCGCGATCACGGAGCGCACGTCGGCGGGGTCGACGCTCACATGAGCTCCTCGAGCCGCCGGCACAGCAGCTCGCTCGAGCCGCGGACCTCCAGCACGCGCTGGACCTGGTCCCACCGGCGCGGGCTCGGCCACACGATCGCGACGATCGGCCGGATCACGATCATCAGCTGGCTGCCGACGAACCCGAGTGGGCGCATGGTCTCGAGGAAGAACAGGGCAGGGGTCGCGAGGTGGCGCCGGGTGATCGCCTCGGCCAGCTCGTCGAGCAGCGCGCGGTCATCGTCCGTGATCGCGGCTTCGGGATCGCTCATGTGCCGACCCGGCCTTGCAGCTCGCGCACGACGGTGTCGCGATCCGCACCATCGCCCGGCACCGGCAGGATCATCGTGATCCCGCGATAGCGATCGAGCCACCGCGGCTTGCGGTACGGACTGACGAGCGCCGCCGTCTTGCCGACCTCGAGGCGCCGCAGCTCGGACCACCGGCGGGTGCGGGTGACGAACAGCCGGCGCCAGACCAGCTGCTCCGCATCGAGCTGGTAGCGCGTCGGCACGAGGAACGGCGCGATCGCGACCAGCAGCATCACCACCGCGAGCGCGGCGAGCAGCGGCGACCGCAGGCTGACGAGGATCGCGTAGGCCGACACCAGGATCACGCTCGCGGCCAGCATCGCGTCCTGCGGTCGCCGGCGGGCCGGGTGCGCCGTCCACGCGAGCGTCACCGCGCGCGCTCGATCAGCTCGATCCGGTTGCCGAACGGGTCCATCGTGTGACCGCGCCGGGTCCCGGGGATCTCGTCGGAGGGCTTCCACCCGAAGCCGGCGGCGACCAGTCGCGCGGCATACCCATCGAGATCCGTCACGACCAGCGCGGGGTGCGCCTTGAGCGACGGGCGCATGTCGTCCTCGCTGCCGAGGTGGATGCCGACCGGACCGGCCTCGAACCACATGCCGCCCCGCGCGCGCATCGGCTCGGGCTTGGGCACCTCGACGAAGCCCATCACCTCGCCGTAGAACCGCCGCGCCGCCGCGTCACCATCGCGCGGGATCGCGAGCTGGACGTGATCGATGCCGACGACGGTCATTTGCCCTTCCAGACCGGCTTGCGCTTGCCGAAGAACGCCGCGATGCCCTCGGCAGCATCCTCGAGCGCGAGCACGCGGCCGAGCTCGGCCTGCAGGTAGCGCAGCTGCGGCTCCATCTCCATGTCCTGCGAGCGGTAGAACGCACGCAGCCCGAGTGCGATCGCGGCCGGGCTCTTTTCGGCCAGCTGGTTCGCGAGCAACATCGTCTCTGCCTCGAGCGCCGCCTCCGGCACCACGCGGTTGACGAGCCCGATCTCGAGCGCCTCGGACGCCGCGAGCTTGCGCCCGGTCAGCATCATCTCGAGCGTCTTCTTGCGGCCGATGCTGCGGATCAGCTCCGCCGTGATCATCATGGGCCACAGCCCGACGCTGATCTCGGTGGTCCCGAAATGTGCGCTCTCGGACGCGACCACCAGATCGCAGGCGACCATCAGGCCGAGCCCACCCGCCAGCGCGTGGCCGTTGACCATCGCGATGATCGGCTTGCCGAGCTCGTGCATCGTGATGAACAGGTCGACCAGCGAGGCCGGTGGGACGCCCTCGGGTGTACCTGGCGACTGCATCGCCGACAGATCGCCGCCGGCCGAGAACACCGTGCCGGCGCCGCTCAACACGACGACGCGCGCCTCGCGGTTGGCCTTGATCCGATCGAGCGCGTGGACCAGCTCGCCACAGGTGGCCGGGCCGATCGGGTTGCGCTTGTCGGGGCGGTTCAGCGTCAGCCGCGCGACCGCACTGGTGTCGTCCAGGAGGATCGACGAATAGGACGCGTCACCGTCGCTGTCGGCCATGGCTGCTTTCTAACACGTGCGGCTTGGATGCCCGCGCGTTGACTCCCGGTTGCAGCGAAGCCTACGCTTTCGTCATGTCCTGGCGCGCGCTCGGGGTGACAGCGCTGGTGGCGCTCGGTGCTCCGCGCCCCGCCGCCGCCGACGCCAACGATCTCGTGATGGCGCGGCTGACCGAGGCCGTCGAGACCGCGGACGGCACGCGCTACATCCCGCAGAACGCCGAGCTTCGCGCGCTTGCCTCGCAGCTCGGCGTCGTGATGGCGCCGCACCTGCTGACGCCGGCCGACACGCTCGGCTTCGCTGGATTCCAGCTCACCGCCGACTTCACGACCACGACGGTCGACACCGGCGAGCGTTACTGGCGCGTCCTCGACGGCACCCGCGATCCGGCGGGCACAGGCGGCGCCTCGCACGGCGACGGCATGATGCGGACGATCGGGATGTTCGTGCGCAAGGGCATGTGGTTCCCGGTCCCGTCGTTCGAGGTCGGGGCCGGTGCGGTCCACCTCGTCGACTCGCAGATCTGGACCGGCCAGCTCTACACCAAGCTCGCGCTGCACGAGGGCTACCACCAGCTCCCGATCCCGAGCGTCGCGGTCCGCGGCGGCGTGTCTCGCATGATGCAGCAGCGGGAGCTCGACCTGACGGTCGCGTCGCTCGACCTCACGGTGTCGAAGCACTTCGGCGTCGGCGGCACGTGGCGGCTCGATCCCTACGCCGGGTGGAACATCCTCGTCATCATCCCGCGCTCCGAGGTCATCGACCCGACGCCGCACATCGATCCACTCTCGCCCGGCAACGAGATGGACGCCGGCAACAGCTTCGTGTTCAAGGACCAGGACAACATCTACCGCCAGCGGTTCCTGGTCGGCGTGAAGGCGCAGTTCTACGTCGTCCAGCTCACGCTCGAGGCGGTGTTCGCGCTGAAGGGCACGTCGATCGACGATCGCACCGGCACCTCGGACCAGTGCATGCCGAATTCGTCGACCACGGTGTGCGACTCGAAGGACCTCGCCGCCTCGCAGCGCACGCTCTCGCTATCGGTTGGCCTCGACTTCTAGTCGGAGCCAAGCGGGTCGGCGGCGGCCGGTGGGTTGCGCGGAAATTGAGTACGACTGAATAAGTGCGCAACTTGCGCAAAGTCGTCCGAGATCCGGCCGCCCCACGACGTAAGTCGTGCAGGCGCGTCGAGGCGCGCCCGCTGCGGCATGACATCGATGTCGCTCTCGACCCACATGCGCGAGACCACAGGTCGGCTCGGCGGCCCGGGTCGGCACCGGCCAATCGCGTCGCGGCGACTCAGTCGCGGCGGTACATCGTGACGACGCAGGCGCCGCCGAGGCCGAGGTTGTGCTGGAGCGCGACCTTCGCGCCCTCGACCTGGCGCTTCTCGGCCTGACCGCGGAGGTGCCACACGAGCTCGGTGCACTGTGCGAGCCCGGTCGCGCCGAGCGGATGACCCTTCGACAGCAGGCCGCCGGACGGGTTCGTCACGAACTTGCCGCCGTACGTGTTGTCGCCGTCCCAGATGAACTTCTCTGCCTCGCCCTCCTTGCACAGCCCGAGCGCCTCGTACGTGAGGAGCTCGTTCGCGGTGAAGCAGTCGTGGAGCTCGACGACCTGAACACCCTCGGGGCCGATGCCGGCCTGCTCGTAGACCTGCTTCGCGGCGGCCTTGGCCATGTCGTAGCCGACCATCTTGATCATCGAGTGCTCCTCGAACGTCGAGGGGTAGTCGGTGGTCATCGCCTGGGCCGCGATGTAGACCGGCTTGTCGATGCCGTGCTTCTTCGCGAACTCGTCGCTCGCGAGGATCGCGGCAGCGGCGCCGCAGGTCGGCGGGCAGCACTGGTAGCGGGTCAACGGATCGAACACCTCGGGAGAGGCCATCACCTCCTCGACCGAGAGCACGTCCTTGAACAGCGCGTACGGGTTGTTCGACGCGTGCAGGCGCGCCTTCGCGCTGATCTTCGCGAACGTCTCCTTCTTCGTGCCGTACTTCCAGCGGTACTCGCGACCGGCGCCGCCGAACATCTGCGCGGCGGGTGGCGCGGAGTTGAAGCCCTGCTCCTCGTTCATCACGTTGACGAACTTGTCGAGCGGGTTCGCGCGGTCGGTCCACTTGGCCGCGAGCGCGCCGGCCTCCATCTGCTCGAAGCCGACGACGATCACGCACTCGGCGAGCCCGCCGGCGACGGCCTGCGCGCCGAGCATCAGCGCGGAGCTGCCGGTCGAGCAGTTGTTGTTGACGTTGACCACCGGGATGCCGGTCTGGCCGAGCTGGTAGATCGCGCGCTGGCCACACGTCGAGTCACCGAACACGTAGCCGGCGAACGCCTGCTGCACGTCGGTGAACGGGATCTTCGCGTCGGCGAGCGCGGCCTCTCCGGCCTTGCGCGCCATCACGTGATACTCCTCGCTCTTGCCGGGCTTCGCGAAGGGAACCATCCCGACGCCGATGACGTTTACTTTGCGTGGCATGTGATTCTCCTTAGATTAGACCCTTGAGGAATCCGAGGCGGTGCGCGACGGAGACATCTCCGTCGACCTTGAGCTTGCCGTGCTGGTAGAGGGACTTCGCGGTCGTCTTGCCGCTGGCGAGCTCGGCGAAGTCCGCGTCACTGATCGCGATCGTGGCGTCGACCTTGCTGGGGTCGGCGCCGCCGAGATCGAGGAGCTGCGAGCTGCCCTCGACGTCGAGCTTGACGGTCGCGCGGACTTCCTGCTTGAGGCCCGGGTTGTCGGCGAGCCGCTTGGTCAGCGCCGCGAAGATCTTCGGCGCCTGCGCCTCTGCCGCTGGCGTCGTTGCTGCCGGGGCGGCTGCAGGCGTCGCGCCCGTAGCACCCCGCTTCTTCATCACGGTCTCGACCGCCTTGCTGGGGTCGAGCTTGCTGAGGAACTGCAGCTTCTGCGAGGCCATCACGTTGCCGGCGATCTTCAGCTTGCCGGTCGTGAACAGCTTCATCGCGTCGGCCTTGCCCTGCGTGAGGTCGAGGAAGTCCTGCTCCGCGAGCTCGAGCGTGCACTCGGCCGCGCCTTCGCCTTCCTTGACGCTGCCCGCGCCCTTGAGGTCGAGCAGCCAGCGCTTGTCGCCGATCTTCCACTGATAGGTCGTGTTGACCTTCGGCGCGAGGTCGGGGTTCTGCTTGATGTACTCCTCGATCACCGCGAACACGTCGGCCGTGTTCGGCACGTAGTCGGCAGGCAGCGCCGCCGCGGTCGGCGGAACGCCTGCACCCGGGCCGCCCGTGCGCTTCTGGGTCTCCGCGAGCACCATCTCCGGCGTCAGTTTCTTCAGGAAGCCGAGCTTCTGCGACGCCATCACGTCGCCCGAGATCTTGAGCTTGCCGGTCGAGAACAGCTTCATCGCGTCGGCCTGACCGGTCGCCATCGCCATGAAGTCGGTGTCGGACATCTCGAGCGTGCACGCGGCCTTGCCGGCGACGCCCTCGCTGACGGTGCCGGGCGGCGTCGTGAGATCGATCGTCCACGCGCTCTCGGGCTGCGACAGCTTGAACAGGAAGTTGGTCTTCACCTTCTCCGCGGTCGCCGGGTTGCCACCGACGAAGCTGCCGATCGCGCGGAAGATGTCCGTGCTGTTCGGCACCGCCGCGGGAGCAGCACCGGCCTTTGCCGCCGCTGGCTTGCTTCGATCCTTGGGCTTCGGGATCTCGGTCCACAGCTCGACCGCAGCGTTCGAGATCACGGTCTCGCCGCGCTCCTTCAGCTTGGTGCGGAAGATGATCTTCGTGTCGCTCTCCTTCCACATCTCCGTGACCAGCGTCTCGCCGGGGAGCACGGTCGACGCGAAGCGCGCCTTGATGCTCTTCACGTAGTCGGGGTTGCCGTCGGGGGCGAACGCCTGCGCGACGTGGCGCGTGGCGTAGCCGAACGAGCACAGCCCGTGGAGGATCGGTTTCTGGAACCCGAACGCCTTTGCGAACCCGGGGTCGGCATGCAGCGGGTTCCAGTCGCCTGACAGCCGATACAGCAGCGCCTGGTTCTCCGAGGTCTTGTCCTCGATCACCTTGTCGGGCGCGCGATCCGGCGGGACGTTGACGTCGGCGCTGGGGCCGCGCTCGCCGCCCCAGCCGCCGGCACCACGGACGAACGTGGTCAGCTCGTTGCGCACCAGCTCGTCGCCGTGCTCGTCGTAGGTCAGGAACTCGGTGACGACGAGGGCGCCCTTGCCCTTGTCGAAGATCTGCTTGATCGTGCCCTTGGTCGTCAGCTTGCCCTTGGTCGGCAGCGGACGCTTGAGCTCGGTGAGCTGCTCGCCGTGCAGGACGCGGTCGAGGCCGAAGTTCAGGCCCGGCGCGGTGACCCCATTCTTGCCCTGGGTGAACACCATGCTGATCGCCGGCACCACGCCGAAGCTCGGCAGCACCTTCATGCCCTTGCCCGACAGCTCGTACACCAGCTGGAGGTCGCGCTCGTCGGTCGGATCCTTTGCGGCGCCGACTCCGAGCGCGTACAGCGAGACGTCACGCTCGTCGTAGCTGGAGGTGAACTCGGGATACTTGTAGCCGAGCGCGGCGTCGACATCGATGAACTGGTTGCCACCCTTGCTGGGACCGGCCTCGACGTTCGCCATGATCGGCTGCATCGACTCGGCGACCGAGCCCGGATGCTCCGTGGTGTCGAACTGCGAGATCGCCTTCCACGCACCGTGGACGTCCTCGACGCTGATCGCGCGGCCGAGCCGGAACGTCTTGCCGGTCGAGCGCTCCCAGCGCAGCTTCGCGAAGAACCCACCGCCGACCTCGTAGAGCCCGCCGGTGTCCTCGTTCGACTCGTGCGCGAGCTTGGCGACGAGCGCCGAGACGTACTCGGGCTTGAGCGCCTCGAGCAGCTCTTTCGGCAGGACCGTCTCGGTCATGCGCGAGCCTGCGATCGGCGCGATCGTGTTGACGACGATGTTCCGCTTCTTCCCTTCGAGCGCGAGCGTCTGCGTGAAGCCGTGGATGCCGAGCTTCGCCATCGCGTAGTTCGCCTGGCCGAAGTTGCCGTAGATGCCGGCGGCGGACGCGGTGTTGATGATGCGGCCGTAGCCGGCGTCGCGCATCAGGTTCCACGCGGCGTGCGTGACCTTCATCGCGCCGAGGACGTGGACCTTATAGACGAGGTCCCAATCGCCCTGTGTCATCTTCTGGAACGAGACATCGCGAAGGATGCCGGCGTTGTTGATGACGATGTCGATCTTGCCGAACGCGTCGACCGCGCTCTTGATGATCTTGTCGCCGTCCTCGACGGAGTCGTAGTTCGCGACGGCCTCGCCGCCCGCG
>JBBJLY010000488.1:0-3043 GCA_037720695.1 Kofleriaceae bacterium
GGGGGAGCCGGCGATGGATCCGGATCACCTCGTCGAGGCTGAGCGTGTCGCCCGCGCGTGCGCCGAGCAGCGCCAGCTGGGCGAGCAGCACGACGTTGAACGGGTGCGACCATCCCGCACTCGAGGCGTAGGACGCGGCGGCGAGTGCGACGGTCGTCACACAGCTGGCTGCGGTGGCGGTCCGGGTGGCGAGCCCGAACAGCATCATCGCGGTCGACGTCCACGCGACGGCCCACAGCAGCGTGAACACGGCGTCTGGCGGCACCCAGCGCCCGAACACCATCCAGATCCCGACGGGCCGGTAGAGCTCGGGCGGTCCCGGGATCTCCACGGTCGACAGCGTCGCCAGCAGGTGCAGCACCATCAGCACGGCGATCGCGACCGCGATCCGCACGATCGCCAGCGAGGTCCGGCCCCCGTCGGCGAACCAGTAGCGCTGCCAGCGACTCACTGCCGCACGTTACACCGGCCCCGCTGCGTGCTAGACGTTTGCCGTGTCCAAGGATCGCGCGCGCCCGTTCTCGCGCAAGCACCGCCGCTACTGGCTGCCGGTCACCGGCGGCATGCTGCTGATCGGCGCGATCAATGTCGCGATCGGCATGTGCACCTACGATCCACCGTCCGCGCCGCCGGAGAAGATCGAGCTCAACCTTGGGCCCCGCGACGCCGCTACTCCCACGACATTTGATACGGCAGACGCGCCTGTGGCGCCGTAGGGTCGACCAGCACGGACGGCGGCACGCTACGCACGAGCTCGCGGATGCCGGGCACGTCGAGCACCGTGAACGCCGGGCTGGCCTTCACCCCGAGCAAGCCGCCGAGCGCCCCGAAGATGCTGCTCGGGAGATCTGGTAGCTCGAGTAGCTGGACCCGATCGTCCCGACCGAGGCCCATCCGGCGCTTGGCCTCGTCGAGCACGTCGCCGAGCCCGCCGAATCGATCGATCAGCTTGACCTGCTTGGCCTGCGCACCGGTCCACACGTGTCCGCGCCCGACCGCGTCGACCTGTTCCTTCTTCATGCCGCGGCCCTGCGAGACCGCGCCGAGGAACCGCCCGTACATGTAGCGCAGCTTGTCGAGCAGCACGCCGCGCTCCTCGTCGGTATACGGCCGGAACATCGACTCGACATCCGACCGCTTGCCGCGCTTGTAGGTGTCGGTCGTGATCCCGAGCTTCGCGATCAGCCCGGACAGATCGAACTTGCCGTAGAAGATGCCGATCGAGCCGGTGATCGTCATCGGCTCGGCGTAGATCAGGTCGCAGCCAGCGGCCACGAAGTAGCCACCTGACGCCGCGACGTCGCTCATCGAGCACAGGATCGGCTTCACGCCGCGCGTCGCGAACACCTCGCGTGACACGATCTCCGATGCCAGCGCGCTGCCGCCGGGCGAATCGATGCGCAGGATGACCGCGCCGATCTGCGGATTGCCGCGCGCGTAGGCCAGCGCCTTCGCGAGGGTCTCGCCACTGGCGAGGTTCTGGCCGAGGAACGGGATCGATCGCGAGGCGCCGTCGGTGATGTCACCGTCGACGTAGATGATCGCGATGCCGGGTCGCCGCCAGCGATCGGGGCGATCGACCGCCGCGGTGTCGACGCCGATCACGCGGCCAAGCTCCTTCATCACCAGCTGGCTGACCTTGTCGGGCGCGGCGACCGCGTCGACGAGCTTGTGATCTCTGGCCAGATCGCCCGCGCTGAACGGGCCGCTGTCGACGATCGCCTGCAGCTCGGTCTTCGACAGCTTGCGGCCCGCCGCGACCTGCGTCAGCCACTGGTCCCACATGCTGTCGAACAGCTCGTTGTTCATCCGCGCCGCGGCCTCGGATGGGCCCGTGTTGGTGAACTGCTCCGGCGCGGTCTTGTACTCCGCGATCTTCTCGAACTGCGGCAGCACGCCGAACAGGTCGAACGCGCCCTTGAAGTACATGGTCGTCCCGGCGATGCCGACAAGTCGGATGCCGCCGGCCGGATCCACGTAGATCTTGGTAGCGGCGCTCGCGACGAAGTAGTCGCGGTTGGTGCCAGACACCATGTACGCGAACACCGGCTTGCCGGCCTTGCGCACGGCCACCAGCTCGTCGCGAAGCTCCTGCAGCGCACCCCAACCGGCGCTCGCACCGTCGAACGTCACCACGAGCGCTTTCGCGCTGTCATCGCGTGCGATCGCCCGCATCCGCGCGACCAGCGCCGTGACCTCGCGCAGCCCGATCGTCCCCGAGAGCTCGACCCGCTCGATGTGATCGCTCGGGCCGAAAAGCGACGGCTGCCCGGCGGCGCTCGCCCGCAGCACGACCTGGCCGCCGACCGCGTGATTGTCGCCGAAGTCATCGCGCAGCCCGCTCGCGAGTGCGGTGACGCCGAACGCGCCGAACGACAGCTCGAGCCCGAGCGTCAACCGGGCATCGCGACCCCCGACATCGCGCTGGCCGGTCACCGAGTCCTCGAGCGCGTGCAGCTCGCGCGACTCGAACGCCGCGTGAACGTAGAACCCTCGCGCGACCCGTGCGGACATCCGCGCCCAGCCATCGGTGTCGAGCCGGGTCTCGCCGAGCCGGCCACCGAGCGCGACCTCGAGCGATTCGGTCGCGAGCGGGCGCACCACGGTCTCGAGCTCGTAGCGACGCTGGACCGGCGCACCATCGATCGGGTTGGTGGCCAGATCGCGGAGCACGGCGCCGACCGCGAGCCGGTTGCCGAACCGGGTGGACAGCCCGAGGTCGAACGTCTCGACCCCGCGCAGCGCGCCCTCGTCGTGGAAGTGGTGCCACGCGAAGCCAAAGCCGGCGCTGCGGCCGAGCGCCGTGGCGAGCCCGAGCGTGAACCGGAATGGCGAGCCTGGATCGGGCGTCAGCTGCGAGCGCGACGGCCGCAACCATTCGAGGCCGAGCCCGAGCCCGAATCGCGGCAGCAGCCCGCCGCCACCCGCCATCGCGACGAACGCGCCGAACCCCTGCCCCGCCGAAGTCACGACATCGGGATCTTCGAGCCCCAGCACCAGCGCCATCTCGGCCCCGCGCACGAGCGGCAAGCCGCCGGGATTC
>JBBJLY010000058.1:0-35878 GCA_037720695.1 Kofleriaceae bacterium
GGTGCGCGGGCTCGCGCGCCACGGCGCCGTGCAGTGGCGCGGCATCCCCTACGCGGCACCGCCGACCGGCGACCGCCGGTTCCGCGCTCCCGAGCCACCGGAGTCGTGGACGGACGAACGCGACGCCACGCGCTTCGGTCCGGTCGCGATGCAGGCCCGCGATCCGCGCGCCGCGATGATGAGCGGGATTGGCGACCAGGCGGCGATGAGCGAGGACTGCCTCGCGCTCAATGTCTACGCGCCGGCGAGCTATGCCGACGGTCGCAAGCGGCCCGTCGTCGTCTGGATCCACGGCGGCGCGTTCATCATGGGCACGGCGGCGATGCCGCTCTACACAGGACGACGTTCGCGATCGACGACGTCGTGGCCGTCACGCTCAACTATCGACTCGGCCTGTTGGCCTGATGTACTCGGGGACCTCGCGGCGGCGAGGCGGGCAACTGCGCGCTGCTCGATCAACTCGCCGCGCTACGCTGGGTCCGCGACAACATCGCCGCGTTCGGCGGTGATCCGGCGCAGGTCACCGTGATGGGCGAATCCGCCGGTGCGGTCTCGGTTGCGAGCCTGCTCGCGATGCCGGCGGCGCGCGGGCTGTTCCACCGCGCGATCCTGCAGAGCGGCGCGTCGGGCCTGTCGCCGCCCACCCGCGCCGACGCGACCGCGCTCGCGACCAGCGTGCTCGCGCAGCTGGGCGCCAGCGTCGACCAGCTCGCGACGATGCCAGCCGAGCGCATCCTCGCCACGCAGCAGACCGTCAGTCTCGAGCGTGGACTCGGCGCGTTCACACCGTCGTCGATGGCCACCGATCCGCGGCCGCCGATGGAGACCATCGCGGCAGGCGAGGGCGCGCGCGTCCCGCTGCTGCTCGGCTCCAACCGCGACGAGTGGGCGCTGTTCGATGTGTTCCTCGGTGAGCGCGTGACTCGCATCGTGCAGGCGCAGATCGAGGGCGTGCTCGGGCCCGAGACTGATCGGGTCGTCGCTGCCTATCGCGCGGCTCGCGGCGAGCGGGCGTGGGTCGATCTGGTCGGCGACGTCGCGTCCGGATCCCGATGATCCGGCTCGCGGAGGCCCAGCCGGCAGCCGTCTACATGTACCGGTGCGACGGGGCGAGCCCCGCGATGGGCGGCAAGCTCGGCGCCGCGCACGGGATCGAGCTGCCGTTCGTGTGGAACGCGCTCGACCTGCCGTTCTCGACCCTGCTGCTCGGCGAGGTTGCATCGCTCCGCCCGTTCGCTGCGGCGATCCACGCCACCTGGTGCGCGTTCATCAAGTCGGGCACGCCGGCCGATGGTGGGTTGCCGGCGTGGCCTCGCTACGACCGCGCGCGCCGCGCGACCATGCTGCTCGATCTCGAGTCGCACGTCGCCGACGATCCCGATGGCACGCTGCGCGAGCTCTGGCGCGCGTGAAGCTCGCGCTCGTCATCGCCCTCGCGGCGTGTGGGGATCGCGAGCCGCCCGCACGGGTGATCGCGCGCGACGCGACGGTCGCAACTTCCGATCCGGCCGACACCGTCACCACCGCGTCACCGGTGTGGACGCCCGGGCCGGCCGTCGTCGCCGAGCCAACGGTCGATGGCGTCGCGCTGCGGGCGAGCCATCGCGCGCGGCTCGCCGCGGATCGATCGCCGGTCACGATCCTCGAGGGCGGCACGCCACGCGAGCTTGGCGAGCGCGTGTGCGAGGCCGTCGTGCCGAAGCGCGACGCGGACATCCGCGTGCTGCTGAAGCCGAACCTCGGCGGCTTCGACTGGTTCAAGGACCCGCGGCGCAACAACGGCGACGACGGTGTCGCCGGGCGCACCACCGACCCGGAGTTCGTGCGCGGCGTGGTGCGCTGCCTCAAGGCTCGCGGCCACACGAAGATCACGATCGCCGATGGCTTCACCGGCAAGGCCGCCGACTGGACGCGCCTGGTCAAGATCTCGGGGTACGACGCGATGGCGCGCGAAGTGGGCGTGTCCCTCGTCGCGCTCGACGATGACGGCGTGTTCGATGTCGAGGGCGATCGACCCGGCAAGCCCCTCGGGATCCGTGGGCTCGAGGGCACGCAGGTCCCGACGCTTCTTATCCCGAAGCTGCTCGCAGAGCACCTCGACGACGGCCTCGTGATCTCGCTGCCGAAGCTCAAGGCGCACCGATTCTCGGTGTTCTCGCTCGGCATCAAGGCGATGCAGGGCGGGGTGATGTACTCCGACGCATCGCCGGCATTTCGCCAGAAGTGGCGCTCGCACAAGGAGCTCGACAAGGCGCTCTCCGCGGTCAAGCGAGACACCCCCGGCGCCCGCAAGGCCTACGTCGCCGCACTCGAGAAGTTCGCGGAGCGGATGGTCGACGTGCTCGAGCTCGAGGCGCCGGATGTCGTGCTCGTCGACGGCGCGCCCGCGATGGGCCGTGGCCTGGAATCGTCGAGGTGGAACACCGCGCATGACCCGGTGAGCACCTCGCCGGCGATCAGCCGGCTCGACGCCAGCCCGAGCTCGATCCGGGGCGTGTCGGCGGGTGCGTCGAACAGGGTGCTGCGCACGATCGTCGGTGCGCGCTTGATCGGATCCGAGATCCGTCGCCGCAGCACGAGTGGGAACCGATAGCGCCCGTCGGGCCACCACGGGATCGAGACGTCGACCCGCAACTCACAGATCACCCACCCCGGCGCGACCCGGTGGGTCGGCGGGAGCTCGGCAGGAAAGCCGAACACGGCCTGCAACATCGTCGTGCCGGCGGGCAACACGCCGGTGCCCGTGAGCCTGTAAGCCTCCTCGAACATCGTCATCGTCATCGTCGTTCGGTTGTTGCCATACCCGATCGACCAGCCTTCTCGCGCGAGCACACGCGCCGACACGTGCTCGATCTTGGTCTTCTCCTTCGCGATGATCTCGAGCTCGACGGACACGAGCTCGCCCGCAAACCAGCTCGCGGGCGCATGCAGCTTGACCTCGGGTGCCGCTGGAAACAGTCCCACGGACCAACTGTAGCCTGGCCACTCAACACGACCGCGGGAGATGCTATCTCTCGTGCGATGGAGGCCTTCGAAGGTGGCTGCACCTGTCGCGCAGTGCGGTACCGCATGACCCAGCCGCTGTTCGTTCATTGTTGCCACTGCCGCTCGTGCCAGCGCGAGACCGGTGCATCGTTCGCGCTGAACGCGATGATCGAGGCCGACCGGGTCACCGTGCTCGCCGCGTCGCCCGAGCTGGTCGCGACCCCATCGGCGAGTGGTCGCGGCCAGCAGATCGCACGGTGTGCGCGCTGCCGGATCGCGGTGTGGAGTCACTACGCCGGTGCAGGTCCGCGCGTCAGCTTCGTCCGCGTCGGTACGCTCGACGATCCGGATCGCCTGCCGCCCGACATCCACATTTTTACCGCCAGCAAGCAGCCGTGGGTCGTGTTGCCAGCGGGCGTCCCCGCGGTGTCCGAGTACTACGACCGCGAGGTGCACTGGCCAGCCGACAGCCTCGCGCGCCGCGCATTACTTGGTTGACGTTTCGAACCGCTACTCGATCGAGGACCAGTCGAAGAACAGCCCGACACCGCCGCCGAGGCGATCGCCGGCGCGAAGCCCGACCCCGAACGCGCGCCGCGCATCGTGCGCGAACAGGTGATCGAGCTGGAGCTCACCGGTGCTCCGGCCGGGCGCGGTCGGACGGCCGACGGCGCGGAACCGGAAGGCGTCGCCGGCCCAGTAGCGATCGAGCTCGAGATTCCGGATCCGACCATAGGTGCCGCGTGCCTCCGTGGCATCGGCCCATGCGCTCGCGCGATCGAGGACGAGCAGGTGAGGCAGCGCGAGCGACACGTACGCGAGGATGTTGACCTGGTCGCCGCGCGGGGTCTGCACCATCGTGCTCGCCGGGATGCCGAGCCGCGGGGCAAACACCGACCGTCCGCTGGCGTAGAGCGAGAACACCTCGGGGAGCGAAGCGTTGATGGCGCCGGAGAACGCGACGTCCGGCTGGGCCGGCTTGCCGCTCACCGAGATCCGCGCGCCGACGTCCGGATCCGCGCGATCACGTCGCGCGGCGTCGGGAAGTTTCCGCTCGAACCGAAGATCGAGCCAGCCGGTCGGGTGCGCGGCGGAGACGGTGATGCGGCCGTGGACGAGCGGGTGATCGAAGCCGAACAGGCCGATCGACCCCGACACCAGCTCGAGGGTCCCATCCGGCACGATGGCCGCTTCGGGTCGCACGGTGACGACGACCTCGCCGCGCGCCATCACATCGAGCGGCGCCTTCTGGAGGTGCACGGGGTTCGGCAGGTGGACGCGCAGATCGAGCGACGGGAACCCCGGTGGCGCGACGAGCGGCTTGCGCGGCGGCGGCACGGGAAGCGCGCCTGGACGTGTGGTGGCGTCGACGAAGATCACGTCGCCCGCGATCGAGGCGCGCTCGGGTTGGTGTGCACGATCGTGGCGGTCCGGCGCACGCAGATCCAGATGATCGAACGTGGCGTCGATGCCGATGATCGGCTTGCTGAGGTCCGCGGTGATCTGCGCATCGAGGTCGATCTCGCCCTGCGGCGCATCTGCGAGCAGGGGCGACGTGGTGCCGAGGAGGAGCCAGTTCCTCGAGCGCAGGGCAAGTGCGAGCCTGGTGGGCTTCAGATCCGTGATCGCCAGGAGCCCTGACGCGTGCAGGGTCCGATCGGTGCGCTGGCGGTCGCGCTCGTGGAGCTCGAGACCGACGAGCCGTACGCCGTCCGGATCGCCGGCGATCTCGAGGTCGATGCCGCGCCAGCTGCGACCGGTGTGCGGCAGCACGAATGACCCGCCGGTGATCGCGAGGGAGCCGGTCACGTTCACGCGATCGAGCTTCCGGGTCGCGAGCACGAGGCCGACGTCCGCCTGCATGGCCCAGCGAAACCGGCCGAGCTCGGCGCCGGGTGGTATCGGCAGGAGCGCGGGGAGCAGCGGGAGCAACGCGGTGTCGTCGGCGTGGGCGCGCGCGAGGATGTCGACGCGCTCGCTGCGACGTGTGATCTCGAGCTCGAGCGACACGGCGTGCGCGTGATCGACGGTCGCGACGAGGTGGGTGGGCGTGCCGGTCAGTGCGATCGTGGTGTCCGTGACGCCGCCGCTCGCGGTGCGATAGCCGCGCAGACCGATGGCCCCGACGAGCGCAAGGTTCCGCGGCGCGCCGGTGACGTGGAGCGTCGCGTCGACCGTCCCGCCGAGCGCCGCGATCCTGGGCGGGACCTTCGGCAGCGACCCGATCGGGCGAGCGGCGAGGGTGAGCGTCTGATCGACGACGAGGTCACGCGGCTGCTGCAGGAACGGGTTGCCCAGCGTGACCGAGCCGACGATGGAGGTGTCGACCTCGCCCACGCCGAACGTACCCGTCGTCGCGATCGAGATCCGACCGTTCGCGGCAGGGCCGACGGTCGCGCGAACCTCGCCGTGCCGCGTGCCCGTGACCGTGGCGACGATCGTGCCGGTCGGCGTGCCCGGCGTGCCGCCGAGCTCCGCGTGCATCGCGAGGTCTCCCGCGAGATCAGGCGGCAGCTTCGCGCGGATCGCCGGTGGTACGAGCGTGACGAGATCGGAGATCGACCGTTGCGGTGCATCGAGCACGACGTGCCAGCGTCGTCCGCTGGCGAGTCCCGCACCGCGCCGTGGCAGCCGCGCGGTGATGCTGCCGTAATGGATGCCGGCGTGGCTGATCTTCGCGTCCACGCTCGCTGTCGCATCGTTCAGGGGCCCGCGCGCCGCGATCGTCAGCGCCGGATCGCGGAGCTGGATCGCAACGTCGTAGTCGACGAGCTGGTCGGTCGGCAGCTTGCCGATCGTGACGGTGCCCGACAGCGAGCCGCGCACGGTCGCCGGTCGACCTGCGAGATGCGCGAGGCCGGCGAGGTCGAGCCGGCGGAGCGAGATCGTCGTGGTGGCGTCGGCGAGCTTCCTGTTCTCGAGGTGGATGCTCCCCGCGACGTCGATCGAGCCACCGGCGAGCGCGAGCTGCGCGGGCTCGAGCGCGACGACGAGCTTTCGATCGAGTGCGCCATCCGCCGTGACCACGAGCGCGATCTTGCCGAGTTGTGGGAGCTGGCGCGGCACCTCGACACCGGCTTCGTGCAGCACGCGGATCGTCTCCGCGGGATCGCCAGCGACGGTGACGCGCGCGTGGGCCGCGAGGTCGGGAGCGATCGTTCCCGTCGCGCCGATCTCGAAGCCGAGCCCCTTCGCGGTGAGCCGCTCGAGCCGATACGCTCGGTGCCTGGCGGTCGCTGCGGCCGAGATCGATGCGACCGCGACGTTGCCGATCGTCGTCGCGCCGATCTCGATGCCGATCGCCGTGTCGAGATCGACATCGCGAATGCCAGCGCCGTCGACGATGATCCGGAGCTCGGTGGCGACCGCCGGTATGCGCGTGATGCCGAGGTCCACGCTCTTGCCCTTGCCGGAGAGCACCAGGTGATAGCGCGGGCGCACGTGGTTCGAGGCATCGATCGTGCCGTCGACCGCGAGCGTGGTGTCGCGCGTCTTGGCCGCAGCGCGCAACACCAGCGCAGCGGCTGGGCCCTCGAGCGTGGCATCGATGTCGACATCGCCGCTGGTCAACTTCTTGCCCACCAACGCGTGCAGCGTCTCGTGATCGACGTGCAGCTTGGTGAGTGCGATCGACTGCGAATCGACGAGCCGACCGCCGACGATATTGGCGTGCGCAGCGACCGACTGGATCGTCGAGGCTCCGAGCGAAATGCCAGCGACGGTCGCGTCGAGCGAGGTGGTCGCGCGCGAGAGCGTGGCCGATGCGATCGCGAGCGCGAGATCGCGCGCGGGTTGATGCGGTCGCGCGAGGCGCACCTTCGCGGCGATCGGCCCGAGCGTGACAGCGAACGCCTTGGTCGCCGGCTGCGCGACGAGGTGCCCTGCGACGGCGAGGTCGGTCATCGTCGCCACCGTGCCGTCCGCCCTCGTGATCGAGGCGCCCCCCGTGACGGTGAACGCGCGGATCGTGATCGACGCGACCGGCTTGTCACCCGGTCTGGCAGGTCTCGCGATCCCGACGAGATTTGACACCCCCGCGGCATCCTCGATCACCTCGAGCTGGAGGCCGCGGACCGCGAGCGAATCGACGATCGGTGTGCCGGCGAGGAGCGAGCCGCGATCCAGGTCCGCGGTGATCGAGGCGATGCGGATCGCGGGCCGCCCCTGGCGATCGCGGATCTCGAGATCGCCGAGCTCCACGCTCGAGAACAGAAACCCGTAGTCGAGCCTGCCGAGCGTCGCTCGCCCGTCAAACGCCGCCGCGATCCGGGACTCGATGCGTGCGCGCACGATCGACTTGCCCCACGGTGAATGAATGAAGACGAGCGCGAGGATGACGAGCACCACCACGGTCGCCACGAAGCGACGTAGATACTTGAAGGCGCGCGACAACTTCTTACCCATCAGAAGGCCTCGCCCACGCGGACGAACGCGAGCAGGCGACTGAATGCTAGCCCGGTCTGGCTGTCGTCGAGCACGCGATACGCAACGTCGATCGCGATCGGCAGGTACCACAGGCGGAGCCGCGCGCCCGCGCCCGCGGCCAGCGCCAGCCCGTCCTCGAACGCGTTGGTGCCGGCGCCAGCGTTGCCGGCGTCGACGAAGCCGACCGCGCCGACCTGCTTGCGATAGGGGAGGAAGCGCAGTTCCGCGCTCGCCTCGACGAGGCTGCGACCCCCGACGAGCACGTCGCACGCGCCGTCGATCGTGCACGCGGCGGGCGACAATCGATCGCGGCCGAACCCGCGCAAGCCGTACGCCCCGCCGCCGAACAGGCGCGCACCCAGCGGGGCGCCGCTGTCCCCCGGGAGAAGCACGACGCCCGCCGACGCGCGGAGCGCGATCGAGAGCGGTCCGTGCACGCGTCCGAGCGGGATGAAGCCGCGCGCGTCGATGCCGAGCTGTAACCAGCGCCGGTCTCCGAGCGGACCGCCCGGAGCGTACGAGGTGGAGCCGCCGAGGAACCAACCACGCGTGGGCTCGACGCGATCATCGCGCCGATCCGCGATCAGCGAGGCGCGGAGCTCGAGGCCTGTGGAGGTCGGGTCGGTCGGCATCGCGAGCGTAGGGACATCGAGCTCGCGGCCGTGACGCAGGAACGCGTCGGTCTCGAGGTCGACGCCGCGCGCGAGGGTGACGTGGAAGCCCGGACCGACGACGAATTCACGCAACAGCGCCGCCGGATAGATCGTATCGCGCCACCGTGCGGTCATCCGGAAGCCACGCGGATGGAGATACTGCGCCAGCGCACTGCCGTAGACACCGTCCGCGATCTCGCGGTCATCGCCGAAGATCCAGCCGTAGCCGGCAGTGGCCGCGACGAGAAGATGGTGCAGCGGCGCGAAGGCGTGGCGGAGCAGGACGCGTGCGCCGGTGAACGCGTCGATGCGTGTTGGATCGGCCTCGAGGCCGAGCTCGAGGTGCAGCTGCCGGCGCGGCGCTTCGACCACGACGACCTTGACCGCCACGCTCGCGGGCAGGTGCGCGCGCGGCACGAGGCTGCCATCGGGCGCGACCTGGTCGGGCGCGAGGACACCGCCGGTATCGGGATACTCGGGCAAGCGCGCGATGTCGGCGTCGGTGACCACGTTGACCGATGCGAACGCCCCGGTGTCGAGCAGCGCGAGCTCGACGCGACGCGCATCCGTCGTCGAGAATGCCTGTCCGACGACGAAACCCGCCCGGGCGAGCACGTTCGCGGCGGGGATCTGGGTCGAGCCCTCGACGGCGAGCGAGCCGATCGTCGTGCGCGGGCCCGGATCCAGGTAGAAGAACCACGCGACCGTCTTGGCCTGGCGGTCGACGAACGCTCGGCTGTAGCCGCGCGCGTGCCCGAAGCCGAGATCCTGCAAGCGGGTCGCGAGCTCGAGGCGCTGCAGGCGATAGGGGTCGAGATCGATCTGGTCGCCGGGATGGAACGTGATCGCGCCGCGCAGCTCCGCCGCGTGCTCGGATGGCGCGCCAACCAGCGTGACGGTGGAGAGGTGATAGGTGGGGCCTTCGTCGACCCTCCACGCGACCGCAGCCATCTTCCCGTCGGGCGCGAAGGTCACCACCGGCTCGGCGACCGTCGCGTCGAACCGACCCTGGCTGTGCAGGAATGCCAGCACCCGCCGGTGATCCTCGGCGAGTCGGTACTCGTTGAAACCGCGTTGCGGATAGAGCCGTGTCTTCGCGCGGAGCCCGAGCATCGCGTAGAGCGGCTTGTACTTGACGGAGAGCTGCCTGCTCCCGGCGGGCTCGATCGTCACGCGCGTCACGACGATCGCCGTATCGCCCGGCAACGTGACGGGCGCGTACTGCCCCGTCCGACAGCCCAGCACGAGGCTGACCAGGCAGATGAGACGGACCAGGGGGAACACGAGCTTCGCGGGAAGGTACTCCGCGAACCCATGACCTGCGCGTGCTACTCGACGCGGATCCGGCGATACCGCGCCTCGACCAGCTCGTAGACGCCGTACGCGATCAACCCCAGCGCGATCGCGAGGAACGGCCAGCGCCCGAGCTCGAACAGCTCGTGCAGTGACTTCTTGGTCCCTCCCGCCTCGCTGGGATTGTGGTGACTCGCGGCGCGCCCGAGCAGGATGCCGACCGTGCCGATCACGATGCCGCGTGCGGCGATGCCGAACCGGCTGATGCCGACCAGCCAGCGCCGCGTTCCCGACGAGCAGCTCCCGAGATCGAGCTGCTTCGCGAGCTTCGCCTTGAACGCCTTGTACAGCTGCCAGCCACCGTATCCGAGCAGGCCACCGGCGACGGCCCACAGGATGTACACGCCGCCTGGCCACTTCATCACCTTTGCGGTCCACTCGACCTGCGTGGATCCACTCTCCTTGGTCTGCTGCCACAGCGCCAGCTTGACCGCGCTGTAGGCGAGCGCGAGGTGAATCACGCCGCGTCCGACCGAGCCGATCCGCAGCGCGATGCCCTTCGCCTTCGTGCCCCGGCCTTCCGGATCGGCGATGCCATCGACGATCCGCCACGCCGCGTAGCCGACCAGCCCGAGCGCGATCAACCCGAGCAGCACGCGACCGAAGGGTGCGTGGATGATCGTCTCGAGTGCCCCTTGCGAGTCGGTCGCCTTGCCGCCCTTGCCGAGCGCAGCTGCCGCGGCGAGGACCCGATCGTGATGGCCAGGATCGCCTTGGCCACGAAGCCCGCGCGCCCGAGCCGTTCGATCCAGGGTTTGGCGGCCCGGCCCGCATCGTGGCCGATCGCCGCAAGAGACGTATCCATGGCCCGCTCACGGTGCAAGTCTCGCGCTCGCTTGCCGGACGCGCGCTCTTGCCACAGCGTGCGGCTGGTCGTCAGAGTGGACGGGGGCACGACCTCTCGCCGCATCGCAGATGCCGTTCCCGTCGGCTCCTCGACCGCCGCCGCCCCGCGGTCGGGATTCGGCCTGCGCTCGGCCGGCCAGGTTCGGTGCGCGAATCTGCCGACCCGGATCGCTACCGCACACCGGTGCAGGGGGTGGCGCAGTGGGGCGCGTGCTATAAAACCGCGCCTCGCGAGCGTGGTGGAATTGGTAGACACACTGTCTTTAGGTGGCAGCGCTTAACCGCGTGGGGGTTCGAGTCCCCCCGCTCGCACTAATTAAGCGGCGGTATTCGCTGCGCTCTGGTGTTCTACGTTCGTGTTCGCTGCCACGTGGCTGCCACGCGCACCGAGCATCGCAAGCACCCGCCGATCGGGATCCGCGATCCCGCTGCTGGCGTTGCACACGACGTCGGGGAGATCGCGCGGGTGCGCCTCCGCGACGTGGACGTAGAGCATCGTCTCGTCGATCCGCTTGTGCCCGAGCCATGCCTGCAACCGCCACGGGTTCACGCCGAACAACGCGGCGTGGGTTCCGAACGTATGCCGGAGCGTATGGAACAAGCGAACCGGCAAGCCGGCTCGCCGGCAGATCCGCCCCATCGCCTTGTCCGCTTGATCGTCGGTCTTCGCCGAGCCGTCGAGGTTCCGTACGACGAGCCCTTCGCGGATCACAGACATCCGCTTGAGCGCGTCGTGCAGCCTCGTCGTCATCGGAATCGTCCGCCGCGTGCGGCCCTTCGGCGTGGTCGTCTCCTTGTTCCTGGTCTGGAAGTTCACGGTGATCGTCTTGGCAACCATGTCGACGTCTTCACGCCAACGCAGCGCCTTGACCTCACCGACGCGAAGTCCGGCCTCGCCGGCGAGACACGTGGCCGCATACCACTCGTCGCCTTCGGCCTTCGCCGCCACGAGGAGACGAGCGTACTGCTCGAAGTCCCACGCGACGATCTCGGGACGCTCCACCTTAAACATCCCGATCCGCGGCGCCTTCACGATCAACTCGCAGTCGACCGCGTACTTCATCGGCTTCGACAGCACCGCGAGGATGTTGTTGATGCGCTTCTTCGAGAGTGGAATCGCGACCAGATCGGCCCGAAAGCTCGCGACCTCCGGGGTCGTGATCTTGTCGAGCGTCATGCGTCCGAAGCGAGGCTCGAGGTGGTTGTCGAAGATGATCTTCTTCGAGCGCACCTCCGTGGGCTTGTTACAGCGTCCCACCACCCACTCCTTCCAGAACCTACCCCTGAACCATACAGAAAACGTCAGCACCTCTTGTTTCGTTTCGGGCGCGGGCTTGGGCGCGAACACATCTCGGATCGCGCGTTGCTCCGCCTCGTGGGCCCCGACTTTGGTTGCAGGTAGATCTTGGAACGGTCCGGGAACTCCGGGCGTGCCGTAGAGCCGCTGCGTCTTGCCGTCGGGGGTCTTGATGGTGGTCCGGAAGAACCACCGCTTCGTTCTGTCGTCGCGTCGTACGGGCATCTCAATTGCCTTTCCTTCGCGACCCGCTTCGACCACGAAGCAACCCTCGCACGGGCGCACGCATTGCGCTATCGCTCGCTGCCGGCAGCCGCGGTGTCGAGCCAGGCAATGATCGCTCCTCGTCGGAAGATCATGCGTTTGCCGAGTCGTCTGTGCGGGATCTCCCCACGCGCCGCGTATTCGTAGACCGTGTTTCGGTCGACTCCGAGGTACTCGGCAACTTCATCGGCCGTCATCACGTCGCTGCGCTGAGACCGATCCGGGTCGGCCACGCTCGGAGCCGACAACTGGCGGCCGGTGACTTCCTGGAGGTATCGAAGCCCTCCGGTGACACCGAGCGCGATTATCATTGCGAGACGGCGTGGATCTTCGAAAGTCATCAGCTCCAGGCGCTCGGCAGCGGATCCGTTGTCGTTGCTCGCGGGCGATGGGGTCGGCTTCAGGCACTCGACACTCTTGCTGGTGTTCCGCATGTCACGCCGCCGGCTTCTTCGTGACGAGGGCGCGGATCTTCGCCACGGCATCGGGCACGGCGAGCTGCTTCAGCTCCGTAAACCATCCACGTAGCTCCTGCGGCGACAGCTGGGCCGCAACCTCTCGAGCAAGCGCTGCTTCCTCCCGATCGAGTGCCGACTGGATCGCGATGAAGTGCGCCATCTCTGTCGGCGAGAACGGCGGCAGCTCCATCGTCTCGGGCGTCACCGAGGGGACGTCGATCACCTCGCGCTCGGCCTTCCCCTTGGCGGCAGCCTTCTGCCAGTCGAGCGCATCCTTTAACGTTTCCTTCAATCCACCCGAGCCCGACGAGGATCCGGACATCAGCGACGTGATCACTTGAGTCACGACGGCTGCGATCATCGGCTCGAACTGCTTCAGCAGACTCGGAGGCTGCTCGGTTTCGACGTCCTCGACCTGTTCCTCTTCCTGGTCGTCGTTAGCTGCACCCGGAGCCGGCAGCATCGGCGCCGCCGCGTGGCGAAAGAATCCCTTCGACGACGCGAGCCCCTTGAGCCAGTCCGCCTGCGCATCGGCGAGCACTTTCACCCCATCGCGAAGCGTCTCGGCCATGCGAAGCCCGAACTCCAGTGTCTTCGCGTTGTGCTGGAACGCCATCTGCGTGGACCGGACGTTCGCCTCGAGAACGAAGCGCGTATCGCTGCCGGTGGTAGCCAGGATCGGGTGGATCGTCGACGCCTCGGGCTCCTCGCTCACGATCAAGGCCCCAGCGTTGCGGTACTCCCCCAGCTCGATCGCTACCGTGAAGTCCAGCGGCCCGCCCTTCACGTCGATCAGATCGAGCCGGTAGGCACCGGGGGAGAGGATGTCTTCGAGATCCGCGACCGTGTAGCTGAGAGGCAACTGCATCGGCTGCTTGTCGACGCCGAGGACGATGCGTGGGCGACCTCGGGTGTGACGCCGAACGCGCCAGGCTGCTGCGCACTCGGGTACGTCGAGCGCTCGCCCTTCCGAATCGCGAGCAAGTGGGACGACGGTAGGATGATTCGACTCGGCCGGGCTGGGCATATAGCCAAGCTAGCCAGCCGGTGTGTCAACCCTTGTCACGCTCGCACAACCGCGCGAGACCTGGTTGCCTCGATGCGATCCCGCCCTTTCGAAAAGGTCTTGCCGTCGCTCGGGTGGCTTCCTCAAAGCCCGCGAACGATGACGACCAGCCCTCGTGTTGCCAACGACTTGCGATGGCGCTCGGCACCAAAGTGCTTTCGTGGAACCTTTCGCGCGCGCGTCCCAAAGCCTTTGCGAAAGGCTTTCCTCGTCGGAAATAGGCTCTATTCCCGGGGCGTATCATGCATCGCCGCGGTGACGTGGCGACCGTGATCGCTAACTGGGCGGGCGGCGAACTGATCGCCGCGAGAGCCGCACCGGTCGACGTCGAGGCAGAGGTCTCCGCGCAGGGAGATGGCCTTGCTCATCGCGGATGACGGTCTCGCTACGTGCGAACCCTCCCGACGAGTGTGCGCCAACCGGCGTCCACGTCGCTTTTCGTCCCGATCCGCGAGCCGTCGGCGGCGCTCGAGAGATCCGGACGTTCGATGACGACGTCCTCAAGCCAGGGCGCGCCATGGGCGCCGTAGAACTTGCAGTCGACGAATGAAACTTCGTCCAAGCATCGGCCAGCCCAGCCCGATGCGCGGAGGTCGCACCTGATGAACCTCGCGTTCACGACGGTCACGAGGGTCGTGGCCGACGTTGCCGCGAAGCTCGTTCCCCGGAAGTCGCAATCCGTGAAGATGGCGTGGTTGATGTTGGCGTTGGTCAACACGGATCCGTTCAGGTCGCAGCCAGTCAGTCTGGCCGCCCGAAACCTCGCGCGTTCGAGATTGGTGCGCGACAGGTCGCAGCGCGCCAGGAAGCTGTCGTCGAAGATCCCTTGGCCCATCGAGCTCGCTTCGAAACAACAGTCGTCGAACGTCGCGCCGATCGCGTCGATACGATCGAACCGCGCGCGCAACCCCGAGATACGCAGAAGCTTCGCACGACGCAGCTGGATCTCGGTCAACTCGAGATCATCGAGTTCCAGCGCGTCGAGCGTCGTCGAGCTCGCCTCGAGCCTACCGCCGACCGAAGGCTCATGCCAGCGATCGAGCAGTCGCGCGAGGGTTGTTGCGGGTAGTCCGAGGGCGGGCCCGACCGGCAACCATCGTTTCGCAGCGCGTTGCACGGCAACGTACCGAACATCGGTTTCGCGCGCGTCCTCGACAGCCCGGCTGGCGAGCCGTTGGAGGGCCCAGCGGAGCCGCGCGGCACTCACGGCTTGCGTATCGAGGTCGTGGGTTTGCGACGTTACCGCGAGCATCAGGATCTCGCGCCGCGCGATCGCGAGAACGCCATCGAAAGTCAGTCGATCGAGCGTGGCCGTACCGTTGTTCACGGCGCGATTCTTACGACGACACCCCGGGCCACTCGTCATGCACAGCGACGATCCTTAGGTTTGCGCTGAGCTTCGCATCGACCCTGAGCTGCTCCGCCCGATCCGGTTCCTGGACGAAGCGTAGGGTCGCACCGGATACCGAAACGACCCTCCGTGTCCAGCGCTCCGAAGAGCCGCTCCTGTCGCAATCCGGCTTCCCCCGCGTCGCGAATCGGGCGAGGATCCTGCTTCGGCTGTGAGGCAGCCTTGGTTGGCGCTGTGACATGATCGGAACCGTCGTCGACAAGTATCGAATCACGCGCCGGCTGGGCTCCGGTGGCATGGGCACCGTGTGGCTGGGCGAACACTTGGCCCTGAAGACGCCGCGAGCGATCAAGGTCCTGAACCCGGAGCTCACCAGGAACCCGATGATCGTCGAGCGGTTCCGAGCCGAGGCGCTCGCCGCTGCGAGCCTGAAGCACAAGAACGTGGTGACGGTGCACGACATCGGGCAAATGGCGTCCGGCGAGTGGTTCATCGTCTATGACTTCCTCGAGGGTTGCACGCTCGGTCAGTTCATCGCCTCGCAGGCCGGACCGATCGCACTCGACGAGATGGTGCGCATCATCGCGGGCATCGGATCGGCGCTTCAGGCCGCGCACGACAGCGGCATCGTGCATCGTGACATCAAGCTCGACAATGTCTTCCTCGCCGTAACGCGCGAGGACGCTCGGCGTCCCGTCGTGCTCGATTTCGGTGTGGCCAAACTACCGCAAGCGATGGCTGGAGCCTCGACGCGAAGCGGGGTCGTGATCGGCACGCCGCTCTACATGGCCCCCGAACAGCTCGTGGGCGGTGCAATCACGAACAGCGCGGATATCTTCGCGCTCGCGACGATCGCGTATCAGATGGCGACGGGTGGCTGGTTCCCGTTCCAGGACGATCTCCCGATCGCCGTATACAGCGAGCTGGCCCCCGCGGCCTTGTACCACCGGCAGATGACGGGGTCGCCCGTCGATCCCAGACGACACAATCCACAGCTCTCCGACTCCTTTGTCCGCGCCATCCTCGCAGCGCTCGATCGCGTTCCCACCGGACGCCCGGCCAGCATGCGGGCGTTCGTGCTGATGCTCGCCGAGTCGCTCGCGGGCAACGCCTATGCACCGAGCGGCTTCAAGCTCGTCGAGAAGTATGCAAATGACCTGATGGAGACCAATCCGAGATTCGAGACGATCCGGGTTCCAGCACCGGCGGTGTCGCGGCCCCCAACGACGGCACCCGTCTCCGGGGAAAAGCTCGGACGAAAGTACACGCTCGGCGCGAAGCTCGGGACCGGAGGAATGGCCGAGGTGTTCCACGGAACGGCGATCGGCGCGGAGGGCTTCGAGATCCCCGTCGCGATCAAGTGCGTGTTGCCGGGTTACTCGGATCAGCCCTCATTTGCGAGAATGTTCAGCGAAGAGGCGCGCATCGCGGCGCGACTTCGTCATCCATGCATCGTTCAGGTTCTCGATTTCGATCGGGATGCTGCCGGGCGCTTGTTCCTGGTGATGGAGCTGATCGATGGCAAGGATCTCGCGAGCGTGATCAACATGGGCCGGATCCCATTGCCGGTTGCGATCTTCGTCATCACCGAGGTGCTTCGCGGGCTCGGTCACGCCCACGAGCTGCCGCACCCGACGCCGGGCATGCGAGGCGTCATCCATCGCGACGTCTCGCCGCACAACGTCCTCCTCAGCTGGCTCGGCGAGGTCAAGGTGAGCGACTTCGGAATCGCCAAGGCGTTCGACGTCAGCGACGGCGTTCGTTCCGAAATCGTCAAGGGCAAGCCCGCGTACATGTCACCGGAGCAGGCCAACGGCGAGCGGATCGACCGGCGGAGCGACCTGTTCGCGGTCGGGATCGTGCTCTGGGAGATGCTCGCGGGCCGCGCCTTAATAAGCGGAACCGCGAAAGAAGCGGTAGCACAGATCCTATTCCGCGAGCTGCCGCCGCCGAGCACGTTCAATCCCGACGTGCCGCCGGATCTGGAGGCTATCACGATGAAGCTACTGGAGCGCGAGCTCGACCAGCGGTACGACAAAGCCGAGGACGTGATCTCCGATCTCGTGCGCTGTGTCGACAGCCCGCACGACGGACGCGGCGACCTGGTCCGCTTGCTCGCGCATCGATTCCCAGCGACGGCAAGACAGCGACGCAGTGGCGCGGATCACGCGGGCGCGCCGTCGCGCCGGGTCGTGGCGCACATGACGGCGGTCCCACAAAGCACGCTCGGCGGGACAGCCAGCCAATCGCTGCCGAGGCATCCACGCGCGAATCCGCGTGCTCGCTGGCCCTGGCTCGCGCTGGCGGGCGCAATCCTTGGAATCGTCGGTGCGCTCGTCGTGGTCGCCAACCTGCGAAATCAGGACGCCACCATGTATGATGCCGGCGTGGCGGTGGCGTCTAGTGGTCAGCCGTCGCCTACCCTGATGGACGCGCCAACCAGCACAGCCTCGGACGGCCGTTTGCCCGGCGTCGGGGTCATCGACGCGGGAGCTGCGGTCGTGATCGATGCGCCGATCACCGCCGCGGTGCCGGTGCCGGTGCCAGTGCCTGACGATGCCGGCGTGAAGCGGGTGCCTAAGGCCAAGGATCCCGTGCGATCCACCGAGCAGGGCGAGATCTCGGTCTTCGTCGATCCATCGGCCGAGGTGTGGATCGACAACGTGTTCAAGGGCCCGACGCCGATTCGCACCAAACTTCGGGTCGGTCGCCACAAGATCCTGCTGGTCAACAAGAGCAAGAACAAGCGCGAGACCCGCAACGTGGTCATCACGAGCGGGAGTCCAACGATCATCGAAGTTACCTGGTGAGCATCATGCGAGCGACGAGATTTGTGACCGCCATCGCCATCGTGGCAGGCATCGTGGCGACGAGCGTCGGCTTCCTCCCCGACGCGCATGCTGAATCTGGCGCCGTGCTGGTGACCGGTCGCGCGAAGCCAGCGCATCGTGCAGTCGTGGCCACGGCCGTCACGACGACCTTGCGCGCCGCGGCGTGGGCGGTGGTCGAAGCGACGTTCTCCCCGAACGAGGCCGGCAAGGTAATCGCCTGCCTCGACCTCGACCGTCCCTGGGTGTGCGTCGCACCCATCGCGCAACAGAAAAACTTCGAGCGCATGATGGTGGTCTCGGTCGATGACGATTCCAGCCAGGTCATCGTGACTGCCCAGCTCTTGGTCGCGGGTGACGGCGTGCCGCCGGCCGATCGGCGCGTGTGTGAAGGAGGTTGTTCCGATGCCGCGCTTGCGGAGTCCGCAAGCGCGCTCACCAAGGAGCTGCTCGCGCGGCAGGCGGTGCGTTCGGGCCACACGACGATCGGGGTCCGGACGGTTCCCGATGGTGCGGTCATCACGCTCGACGGCGCCATGCTGGGCCAGAGCAACAAGACGCTCGATGTCGCGCCCGGATCGCACACGTTGCTGCTGCAGCGGTCCGGCTACGAGCCGGCGACCCGCATGATCACGCTCGCGGAGGGCCAGAACCAGACCGTGGAGGTGACGCTGAAACCCCAGAGCGGGACCGCGCCCGGTGGTCACGACAGGAGCTCGAGCTGGCTTCCGATCGCGTTGGTCGGCACGGGAGCGGTTGCGGTGATCGCTGGGGTCGCGCTGCAGGTCAGCAAGGACGGTCCGCGCCTCGGGGACGAGCAATCGCCGCGGATCTACAGCGCTCCGGGCATCGGCCTCGCGGTCGGTGGGGGGCTCGCGATCGGCGCCGGCATCTACTTGTGGCGGCGTGGCGACGGCGCAGATCCTCCGCGCCAGTCTGCGCCGACCGTTTCGGTCACCGAGCACGCCGGCGTGCTCGGGTGGGCCGGTAGCTTCTGAGGAACACCATATGACCAGCCATTCGATATCGTGCCTGACCGTCGCCGTCGGCGTCGCCGTGGGCCTGGCGGTGACGGGGTGCAAGAACGAGAACTATTGCGAGGGAAATCCCAACAACGACTGTCGCCTTCACGACGCTGACGGACCGCAGGCATGCACCGGAAATCAGGACTGCGCCGGAGGTCAGACGCCGGTCTGCGACGTGACCGGGTCGATGACCTGCGTTGAGTGTCTGCCGAACCAGGCGGATGCTTGCAGCGGCACCACGCCGGCCTGCGGCAACGATCACGCATGCCGCGGCTGCACGGCACACGCGGAGTGCGCGAGCTCGGACGTGTGCCTACCCGATGGCTCGTGCGCGGACGAAGGTACCGTCGCGTACGTCGATCCCGAGGGTACTGACAACAGCAACTGTACGAACGCGACGCCGTGCACCAAGGTTGACAAGGCGCTCGCCACGACACGTCCTTATGTGAAGTTCACGGGGACCACCGACGCAGGAGCGACGGTGGTGATCGAGAATCAAGCCGTCACACTCCTGGCGGATCCACAAGGCAAGCTCACACGAACGAACAACGGGCTTCTGCTGGAGGTGAGGGGGGCTAGCCAAGTTTCGATCTTCGATCTCGAGGTCGGAGGCGCGTCGGGCTTACAAGGTATCGGCATCTCGATGCCCGCCGGCAACACCTCGATGCTGCAGCTGACGCGCGCGAACGTCAGCGGTAATGCTGGCGGCGGCATCTTCACCTCTGGCGGCACGCTGACGGTCACCCAGTCGACGATCTCTGGCAACGCTGGAGGTGGTGTTTCGATCTCGAACGCGCAGTTCGACCTGACCAACAACCTGATCGTCCAGAACGGTGGACCCGCGAGTCTCATCGGTGGCATCAACCTCGCGTCCGTTTCGGGCACGGGCGCTCATCGGCTGGACTTCAACACGATCAGCGCGAATGCCGGAACTTCGACCGTCAATAGTGGCGTGAACTGCGGCATTGTCGGCGCAGCGATCATTTTCACGAACAACATCATCTATGGAAATACCGTCTCGGGCGGCGGCAAGCAGGTTGGCGGGAGTACGAACTGCTCTGCGACGTACTCGAACATCGGTCCAGATGCGACGCCCGGTCCGGGCAATATCAACCTGGATCCCCTGTTCACAAACGCGGCTCAGGGCAACTTCCACATCACACCTGCCTCACCCGCGAAGAACGCGGCAGATCCGGCCGCGACACTAGCGGTCGATGTCGACGGCGAGGCGCGTCCACAAGGGAGCGCGCGTGATATCGGCGCCGACGAGATTCCATGATCGGGCCGCGATGTCGAAATTGGCCGTGCACGTGCCACGGGCCCACACCATGAAGCATTTCAGATTCTTACTTGTGGCTTTCCCGCTCGCGCTTGGTCTCGCTGGTTGCTACCACCGGAGCGACACCTATTGCGCCTTGCACCCCGAAGATGAGAGGTGTCCGGGCGACGATGGCGGGCTGCGTTGCACGAACAATCAAACGTGCGAGGTAACCGCGACGCCCGTCTGCGACGTGGGGTCGATGACCTGCGTTGAGTGTCTGCCGAACCAGGCGGATGCTTGCAGCGGCACCACGCCGGCCTGCGGCGACGATCATGAATGCCGCGGCTGCGTGGCTCACGCGGAATGCGCGAGCTCGGGCGTGTGTCTACCCGATGGCTCGTGCGCGGACGAAGGTGCCGTCGCGTACGTTGATCCCGGAGGTACCGACAACAGCAACTGCACGAAGGCGACCCCGTGCACCAAGGTCGACAAGGCGCTCGCCACGACACGTCCCTATCTGAAACTGCATGGTTCGATAGACGAGGCCGTGACGGTCGATGGCGGCCGCGTCGTCACCATGCTCGGTGACCCGGCCGCCCAGCTGACGCGGTCGAGCGGCACTGGGGCAATCCTCACGATTCGCGACGATGGCACCTCGGTGTCGATCTTCGACCTGACGATTCGAGATGCACCGAACAGCCCGAGCGGGTTTGGCATTGTTGTTCCCACTGCAAGTGGTTCCCCAAGCGTCGCGCTCAACCGTGTCTTGCTGACGAATAATCCCGCTGGCGGCATCACCTCCTCTGGCGGCACGCTCAAGGTCACGCAGTCGACGATTAGTGACAATCCGGGGGGCGGGCTGTCAATCACCACGACCCAGTTCGATCTGACGAACAACCTTATCGCCGGAAACGGCGGACCGTCGACTGCATTCGGTGGCGTTCTCATCAACCAGACTAGTAGCGGAATGCGAACGTTCGACTTCAATACGGTCACGAACAACGCAGCCGCAGCTGGCTCCAGTACTGGCGTCGTCTGTTCGCTCGTGACCCAAGCTGTCACGTTCTCGAACAACATCATCTACGAGAATCAGACCGGAGGCGGTAGAACGCAGGTTGGAGGCAACAACTGCGCGTGGACGTATTCGGATATCGGACCGGACACCGTGACGGGTATGGGCAACATGAATCTGGACCCGATGTTTGTGAATCCAGCCGACAACAACTTTCATTTGCAGCCCGGCTCGCCGGCGAAGGACGCAGCCGACCCGAGCGCCACGCTGGCGACTGATATCGACGAGGATGCGAGGCCCGTTGGCAGTGCTCGCGATATGGGCTCGGATGAGATCACACCGTAACGCGGCGCTTCTGGAGCGGCGATGACGATGATGTTGTCATACCAAAGATTGGTTGGGAGTGCGGCTCGCGTGGTGTTTGCGGGTGTCCTCGTGATGTTGGGCCATGGGCCTGCCGACGCGCAGGTTTTGATCGAGATGCACGAGGGCGAGCGGTCTCAAGAGGCCGCTCGCGTCATGCCGATGATCCAGGAGGCGTTCGCGAAGGAGAACGTGGCTTCCTCACATGCGGAGGTCACGCGGCAACTGAGTCGGCTGCCGCGGCCTGGCGTGAACGATCCCAAACTTACTGCGGACCGGCTGACTGCCGAGCTCGATATCGGCTGGCGAGCCTGGGTGCGCGCTCGTCCGGAGGAGGTCGTGGCGCAACTGCCGAGCTGGATCCGAGTTGCGGAGGAGAATCTCGGGCTGGTCGTGTCGAGCGAGAAGGTCCGAACCGCGCTGTTTCGCGGACGCGTCGCGCTGATGCTGGCGCAGCTGCGTCTCGGCAACGCCGCGGAGGCAAAGGACGTGATGGAGGAGCTGGTTCGGAGTAGCCCGGGACCGCTCGATATCAAGGACTACGGTTCCCAAGCCGAGAAGCTCCTGCTCGACGTCAGCACCACGGTGGCGCGGATGACGCGCGGCAAGCTGCTGGTCGCGGTCACCCAGCCCGACGCACAGATCTTCGTGAACGAGTACGGCGTCGCGCGCGGAGGAAGTTACACCGGCAACATGCTGCCGGGCAGCTACCGGGTCGTCGTCCAGGTCAACGACCTGACGCGACGCTATGACGTTACCGTGAGCGCCGGCGCGGAGACCCATCTCGAGATCGACTGGGGGCTCGACTCCCAACTAGTGGTGTCGGATCGCTGGATCGGAATCGTGGCTCGCGACCTAACACCCGCACGAGAACGCGAGCTCATGACCTCATTCGCGCGCCGAAGCAGCGTCGACATCGTTTTCGTGCGCCTCCACCGATCGGGCGCAGCCATGGCGCTTCGTGGACATTGGTATCGCCGGTCCACCGCGAAGCAGGAGCGCGGTGGCGAGATTCGTCTCGGGGGCGACGACGAACGCAAGGCGGCTGCGCTCGCGAGCTACTTGGCTAGGGACCTGGGTTCTCCAGACGTGGTGCCAATCGGCGGAACCACACTGCCGATCCAGCAGGCCGACCGAAGCTCCGCTCGACCGCTCGCGTGGGGCCTGGTCTCCGGAGGTCTTGCGTTGATCGCAACCGGGGCGGTGTTGTTCGCGGTCGACGAGGACGACACCGGAGCTTTCACGTACACGGATACCGCGCGGCTCGCGATCGCAGTCGGTGCCGCTGGGCTGGTCGCCACGAGCCTCGGCGGCTACTTGTTCCTCCGCAAGCGGGGAGCATCCGAGTCTGGCCCCACGGCGCTGGTTGGTCCGGGCGCTGCCATGATCGGATGGGTCGGGCGGTTCTGAACATGTCCAACGCCGGCCGACCACAGAGCGCGACCCATGTTGGTGGTCGCGCGACCTTGATCGGAGGGGTCGAGTGAGCCCTGCGGCGCCACCGAGCGGCGTGCTTTCCAGGCCGCCCACGCTCGCGACCAAGACCGACGTGGGGTCGTCAGAATGGCGAATCGACGACGAGGTCATGCGCCTGCGCATCTGGGGCACCGATCAGGTGCACGCGCTACCCGCGACGGCCAGTGAGGCGATCATCGGGACCACTGACGCCTGTGCGATCCGACTCCGAGACGCTTCCCGTCGCGTGTCTCGGCAGCACGCACGTCTCGTTCGCGACGGCGCGCACTGGATCATCCGCGATCTCGAGAGCAAGAACGGAATCCGGATCGACGGAGCGCGCCGGACGGAGCTCACGATCGAACCCGGCGTCGAGATCGGGATCGGTGGCGTCACGTTGATCGCCGAGACCGCTCGCCTGGTCGCGTTGCGGTGCTTCCTCGCGCGCATCCTAGGCTGGTCCTCCAGCCAGATCGAGATCGTCGATCTCGGATTGCGTGCGATCCGCGCGGCCGCCACCCGCCGCACTGCGCTGGTGTTGTGCGGAGGAGGTGATCTTGTGCCTCTCGCGCAGGCTCTCCATCGCCACGTCCTCGGAGAGGACCGACCCTTCGTCCAATGTGACCCCCGGCGGCGGCGCATGGATGCGAGTGTGCGCGCCGCGGAGAACTACGCGCTCGGGGTTCCGGCGATGATCGCCGCGGCCGGTGGCTCGGTGTGCGTCTGGAGTAAACGGTTACCGCGCGACTTCGAGCAGCTCAAGGCTGCCTTGCGCGAGCCGGGCGCCCGCGTCCAACTGATCGTCTGCTCGCAGGAATTGCAGGACTGCAAGGGCTTCGCGACCCCGATCACGATTCCATCGCTCGCGACTCGCCCTGCCGAGCTCGATCGGATCATCGACGAGTACGGTGCGGATGCGATCGCCAGTCTCGCCGCGAGCGGGCCATTCACGAGCAAGGATCGGCAGTGGGTGCGCGAGCACTCGGCCTCGTCCTTGCCGGACATCGAGAAGGGTACGAGGCGTCTCGTCGCACTTCGTCACGGGGGGAGCCTGGCCCGCGCGGCAGGGATGCTCGGGATGTCCCACGTGGCGTTGACCGAGTGGATCGGCCGCCGTCGGGTGCTTTCCCCGCCGAAGTGACTCGTTCCAGCCCACACCTCCGTATCGCGCTGCTTCGTGGAAGACTGGCTCTGTCAGGTCGATCCGGGCGTGTGTGCGCGGCGTGGTGGCCGAGATGATTGCGATGCTGCCGGAGACCCGTGAACCTATTCTCGGGGTGGCGACGGACCGACCCACAGTCGGTTTCCATGCGACCCTCGACCCAAGCGCTTCCACGCGAGTTTCGAGAGCCATGCTGCGCTGTTCAAGTGGCTCCAGCTGTTTCGGCAAGGATCGGTAGTGGGTGCGCGAGCACTCGACGTCGTCCTCGCCGGACATCGACAAGGGTACCAAGCGTCGCCTTTCGCCGCACATCGTCACGGATCGCGCCTCGCCCCCGCGGCAGCCAACTCGGCATGTCCCACTCGCGTTGACCGACTGGTTCGGCAACCGTCGGGTTCCTTCCACCTCGAAGTGACAGTCGCACCCGATCCCGGTCGCCTTTGCTACCAAAGTCTGGACGAGAAGGGTGGTTCGTGCGTGCGACCACTACCCTTCCGATCGAGCCGCGCAACTCGACCTTTGAACGAGTAAGGGTTAGGCTCTTCGGGATGTGGCGAATATTGGTACTGGCGGCCTTCGGTTGTAGCAGTGGCAGTGGCAGTGGCAGTGGCAGTAAGAGCGAGATCAAGGCTGCGATTGACGACACAGGGGTGATCTCCGCGATTGCTGCCGACGACCAGGGGCTGGCATGGTCCTCCGTGGCCCACGAAGCCAAGGATTCGAAGCTCAAGTACCGGGCCGCTGGTGGCAAGGTGATCTCCATTGCGACAGGCTACGTGCTCGAAATCGCGCTTCAAGGCGATGCAGTCTTTTGGTCTGACCGCACGCATATCTGGCGAGCGGATCGAGATGGGGCGCGGGCCTCGCAAGTTTTGGAGGTGCCAGACGAGGTCTATCTCGCAGGAGCCGACAGCGAGTTCGTGTACTACGTGGCGTGGAGGCTGGTCGGCCGGATAGCCAAGAATGGCACCAACGAGATCCTCGCTCGCATACCCGAGGATACGGAGGCCAGCTTCAAGAAGCTGGCCTTCGATGGCGGTCGTATCGTCGCATCCGTGTCTCATTTCGGAAGTGACCACACAGGAAGCGAGATCCGTCGTATCGACGGCGGGCAGAAAGTACTGGATGTCATGGATGTCACGGATGGCCAGGTCAATAACCTCACGATCGACGGAGACCGGGTCGTGTGGAGCGTCGAACGAAAGTCACCGCAACGTCATGAAGTCTTCTCGCGGCCACTCGCTGGCGGACCGCGGGCACACCTCGCGACCGGCACGCTGATTGCGGCACGCGAAGGCGCCATCTATCTCACAAGGCGCGAACTCGCCGCGACGTTCTTGTTGAACGCCGTGGGACAGCGCCGGATCGGCCCCGAAGTCCTTCATGGCGTGTTGGTCGGCAAGCGTCTGTATGCCTCCTTCCAGACGTCATCGTTGAAGTCGACTATCGGCTATCTATCGGTGGAGTAGCTCAGGTTCCGGGCTGCTTCCGTGCGCCCGCATCGACATCGGTTTCATTCTGATCGAAGCTCTTGCCCATGACGTCTGACAGGAAGTGACGCCAGGTCCTGGCCGTCCGTTGCCAGACTGGAACCTCCGTCTGCAGTAACTCGCGACTCTTGTGGGCATCGATCACGGCACTGCCGATCTGCTGATAGTCGTGGGCAAACTCATTGAACTCTTCTTGACGGTCTGCCTTGTAGCGCTCCGCTTTGTCGTTCAGCCACTGGTGGACCGGGCGGGCCTTCGGCGCCAGCTGGTTGGCCTCCTCAAGCGAACGCGTGCCGAAGAGGTCGAGCTCGTGATAGGCCTCGGCCATCAACGCGATGATGATCGTTTTCTCACGCCCGCCGAGCGCCTGCCCGAAGTGCTGTGCCGCATTGCGCGCGTCGCCACGCTTCGCGGTGAATGCTCGCTGCGTTCCCTTGATCGCGAGTTTTACATTCCCGAGCGCCTTCCAGGCGCTTTCGATCTGCAGATCCTCCTGGTTGAGGACTGATTGCCCGATCTGCCGTGTGAGGTCACCAATGGCCGTCTCAAGTGCTTTGTATTCATCTTGCTTGCCCATGCCCCAGATAAAAATCTCCTTGAGGCCGATTTCACCGCCGGCCTGTTTGGCAAGATCCTTGAGTTTGTCGGTCTTGTAACTACGGCTGACCTCCGCGGTTTGCACGCCCTTGCCGGAGTCGTGGTCCATTTCCGCCGTCGCGGTGTAGGCTTCCTCGACGCCGAGGAGCTCAGCCTCAAGGGCAACTGTAAACGTCAGGGCCTTGGCCGAGAACTTGGTGATCTTCACGAGGGTTTCGGCCGCCTCATCGATCTTCTTCTTCTCCTCCTCGTTGCCAGCTTTCTTCGCCTCAAGCTGACGTCGTAGAATGATTTGTTGTGCAGATCGGAACATCGCGTTCGCACTCTGCAGCTCCTCACGAGCCACCAGAAAGCCATCGAACGTCGCGCGCAGCTCGCCTTGCTGCTCGATCCACTGGTTGGCGGAACCAGATTTCACCTGCTCGCTCTGCTTGTTGCTGACATTGTCGACGGGCTTGATCTGCCTCATCACCTCGGCGGGGATCTCAGCCGGTGTGCGCGGCGCGCCACCCGAACGCAGATCGTTGATGCGTCCGAGCGACGTCATCGTGTGATGCACGGGGATCTTGTAGATGCTGTACTGCTCGCTGAAGGTGTCGAGGCCAGGCACCGTGCGCTTGGTGCGATCATCCACTTTGAGCGGCGCAAACAGGGCACGTCCATTCCTCGCCGCCTCGACCTCGAACTCGCCGTGAAACTGGGCCTTGCCGGCGAGCTTCTTCTCCTCCCTCGTGTTCTCCGACTTGTCGTGGATCAACTCGTCCTTCGGAGCGTTCTCTTGCCGAATCTTCGTCATGTCCATCCCTCCAACGTTATGAGTTCCAAGCGATCACCCGGCCCATGGCCTCGGATTCGAGCTGGGCGCACTCTACGAGATCGTTCATCGAGATCACGCCGTCTCGTGCGGCGGCGCGATAGGCAGCTCTCATCACGGCGCTCTTGATATCGCCACCCGAGAGCGGGAAGACCTCGGCGAGCTGGCGGAGGTTCAGGTCGGTCGCGCGTTGCTGCGCGGGAAGCAACCCGTCCCAAAGTTTCCTGCGTTGCGGCGCCTCGGGAAACTTGAACTCGAGCTTGTAGCTGATGCGCCGCAGGAAAGCCTGGTCGATCGAGCGCTTGAGGTTCGTCGTCAAGATGACGACGCCGCTGTGCTCCTCCATCAGCTGCAGCAGGACGTTGATCTCGAGGTTCGCGTAACGGTCGTTGGCGCCCTTCACCTCGGTGCGCGTGCCGAACAGCGCGTCAGCCTCGTCGAACAACAGGATGTTCGTGCCGGCCCGAGCCTGGGCGAATACGCGCGCCAGGTTCTTCTCGGTCTCGCCGATGTACTTGTCGACGAGCGTCGAGACGTTGACCTTACGCAGTGGGAGGCCGACCTCGTGCGCGATCACCTCGGCGGCCATGGTCTTGCCCGTTCCGGGATCGCCATCGAAGAGCGCCGACAGGCCGCGGCCACGCGACAGCCGCTTCGCCAGCCCCCAGTCCTCCAACACCAGCTTGCGCGAGCGGATCGCGTTGATGATCTCGGTCAGCTCGCGGCGCGCCTCCGGGTCGAGCACGATGTCCGCAAGCCCGCACTGCACCGGGGCACTCTGGAGCAGGTTGCCGGCGTCCCCTTCGAGCGCGGCGATGGCCATCATCGGCGTCGTTCCCATCTCCGTCACGAGCCTCGATGCGTGGCCGATGCGTCGCGGTGTCAGGACCAGGTCCTCGCCGATCAGCGCGAGTCCCGCCGGCGTGGTCCCCGCGATCGCGTCCCAGGCTTCAAGCGCCGCAGCGCTCCTCAGGCCGTGCATGGCGATGTGCAGCCGAGCCTGGTCGACGATCTTGGGGTCCAGAACGGCGTCGGTCGGCGCGGTGACGATGGCCACGGCCTGGGTGCGCGCGAGGGCGTTCGCGAGTGCGGCGGCCGCGGGATGACCGGGCGCAAGTGCCGAGGCCGCGTCGTCGACCACGAGGGCGGCGCGAGAGAGCTGCGCATCCTCGACCAGCTCCGCGAGCTCGGCGGCGAGCTCCACGGGCTCCAGGACGGCGGACGCGGCCCGGAGGTCGACCTCGATGACGAGATCGCGAGCCAGGCCGGCGATCCGCCGGGCCAGCGTTGTCTTCCCCACTCCGGTGGGGCCGTGGACGATCGCGAGCCCACCGTCGTCCCCACCGATCGCCCGGGCGGTGAGTCGGGGATCGACCTCGAACGGCAGGGCGGTTGTTGGAGCTGGGATGCGAGTGACGAACGCAGGAAGCAGACTCAATGGCGGCTGGCCCTGGAGCGCGGCCACCGTTCGCCGGGTCGCGACGAGGCGCGCGTTCAGGCCATCGGTCGCGATCGGGCGAAGGAGTCCCATCGCAAACAACCGACCGTCGGGGCGTAGCTGCGGGGCGATTTCGAGCCGGGCCTGCATCGACGACGCGAGGAGTACGAGCGCCGTCCCGATGACCAATCCAGGCTCCGGTGCGGCGCTACGGACCAGGCGTTCGATTCGTGGATCGATCCGAACGCCGACCGCGAGGAGCAGGACATCGAGCTCGAACGGCGTGAGCTGGAAATGCTCGAGCGCTGCGACGAACGGCGGTGCTTCATTTCGGGACTGCAGGTCGGCAAGGACTGCTTCGCGGGCCTCTCGATTGACGGCGAGGCGCTGCTCGAGATCGGCGGGAGCCGCGGCCACGCGCGCGCGGGCGCATTCGAAGACGCGATCGAGTTGGAGTGCGAGGAGAGTGAGGCTCACGGTTGACCTTTTGGTGACGATGCAAATCGGAGGGCCATTCGAGGAGTCCGTTACCGCGGACGCGTGCCCGCGAGCGCCTCGCGCCGCCGCGCATCGGCGAGGAACGCGAGCAACCTCCCGCGCCGTTCGGGGACCAGGCGCGCGAAGCGAGCTGCAATCGGATCATCGGTCGCGGGCACCGAGATGCGCTTGTGGAGCGCACGGCAGTCCATCACGCTCGATCGCGTGAACAGCGAGGCGAGCTGGTGTTCCTTGCGGCGAAATGCAAGGTCGAGCCGTTCGCCCTGCTCCGGGGCCATGTCGAGGACGTCCAGGATCTCGCGTTCGAGCGTGACCGGCTTCCACCGCGGCGGCGGTAGATCCGTCGCCGCGCTGTCCTCCGGTTCTGCGTGGGGTGGAACCACAGCGTCGTCGTTCGCGGCTGGTGCGTTCGCGAGACCTCGATACGTGCGACTCCCGGCTTGTTCCTCGAGTCGTGGTGGCGTTTCGTGTTCGATCATTGCGCGGTTCTTCGCGACCCATGTTCGCGGCGGTTGCGTCGCCACGGGTCGCACGTCCGCTGATCTGTAGGGTCATGCGCGAATTCGTCACGACCCTGGATCGTCGGCCGGCTTCGGCGCACCCGAGACGCGGGACCGACCGAGCTCCAGTGCTGCTGCGTGATCCGGCCTTCCTTTCTCGCGATCCTTCGGCGATTATCGCGAACGCGGTTGTGCCCGTGTCCTCGATCGAGCAGGGCCGAACGTTCGTCGGGATCGCCGGTCGGTTCTGACGGCGGCGCAGGAATCGCGACGTGGTAGCTTCTACAACACGCCGAGCCCTCTCGAGGTCCCAAACCCTGGATCAGATCCGGTCGCTGACCGCCGCGCATGGGCCGCTGCGCCGGGCGTGGCTCGACCGTCACGCACCCGCACTCCGGGTGGCGATCTTTCGTCACTTCGAGAGCCTGCGCAGTGCCCGCGACGCCGCTGGCGTCGAGCATCCACCCCAAGCGCGAAAGTGGTCGCTCGATCGTGTCGTCGACGAGCTAAAGCGCGTGTATGCCTCGGGTGTCGACACGACCGCATCAGCGCTCCTCACCGCGGGACGACAGGATCTCGTGGTCGCGATCTACACGTACGTGCGTAGCATCGTCCGCGCCCGCCGGATGGCCAAGATCCCACCACCGCGCCGCCGGTGGTCCGAGGCCGAGCGATGGGACGAGGAGCGCGTGATCGCGGAGATCATCGCCTGCCACGCCAACGGCGAATCGATCGCCGCGAGCAAGGCTCCAAGCAAGTTGCTGTGCGCGGGTCAGCGGTACTTCAAGACGTGGCGGAACGCGGTCGAATCCGCAGGGTTCGATTACGACGAAATTCTGTTGCTCCGCCGGCCGTACGCGAAGCAAGAGATCTGCGAGCTTCTCCGCAAGCTTGCTCGCGACCGTCCATCGATACAGCTCGCCGAGCTCTACGATCATCGGTCTTACTCCGCGATGATCCGGCTCTACGGCTCGCTCCCGCGCGCTGTCCGCGCGGCCGGGCTCGGGGATTGGCCCGTGCCACGATACAAGAAATGGAGCCGCCGGCGGGTAATCGCCGAGCTCCGCGCGCGTGCGGCCGCGGGGATCCGGCGCTCCGACGCCACTCTCCAAGAGGCCGCCACGCTCTACTTCGGCAGCATGCGCGCGGCGCGCGCCGCTGCTCGCGTGCCGCAGCTCCGCGGTGTCTGGTCCAAGGAGCGCGTCGTAACCGAGCTCCGCGCGCTTGGCGAGCGGTTTCCGGATCGGAACCTCGCAGTCGCCTGTGAACGGCTGTTCGGCGGTGTCGTCGCGGCACGGCGAGCCGCGGGCGTCGCGGCACCGCCGCCGAAGTGGTCGGCAGAGCGCGTGATCGAGGTCCTCCGCACCCGCGCGCGAGGTGGCGAGCTCTCCGTCGAGGAGCCGCTTCTATCGGCGTGCCTTCGACAGTTCGGCACGCTCGCAGCCGCACGACGAGCCGCCGGTGTCGACGAAATCGTCGCGGCATGGCCCAAGACCGTGCTGCTCGAGGTGGTGCGCGGGCTGGCCCCCAACTGGATTCGAGGCGCCGTCGCGACCCGTTGCGTGCGCTTGTTCGGCTCGGCGGGCGACGCCCGGCTGGCGGCCGGCGTCCCCGAGCGCGGCTTCTGATTCTGCTGCCGCCTGAACACCTCGTGCTCGCGGAGGTTCGTCGGCGTTGCGGGTGGCATGCATTTCCGGGCAATGCGGCTATCCCGGAGGTGTTGGTCGCGATGCCTACATCACTGTCTCTGTTCGCAACAACAATCAGCACATCTGTGGTTTCGAGAACAACGAGCCGAACGCGATTGAAGTAGAAGCCAAAGTACTGGCCCAACCTGGGATACGGTCCCGCGGGATCAGGGTCACGACAGCGACTCGTCAGGCCAGCCACGATTGAGTTTGTGATAGGGTACGAACGGTGCGGAGGGGGGAGGTTTGCAGATGGAATACGAGCGACGCGGCGGCGACCGCGCACACCAAAACGTCGGGCGTGGCAGCACCAGCGCCGCAGAATCGGTCACGGCCCCTACCCCTGAACAGGCAGCGACCGAGCGCGTCCTCAGGCTCCGATCGCACGCAGAAGCGGCGGCAGTGCAAGCGGGCGCGCTGACTGCCATCGACAATCTGAGTGAGTGGCGGGTCGTCAGGACCAAGCTGGTCGAGCGCCGCACGGAGCTGGCGGCCAGGCTCGCGGCGCGCGCGGCCGACGCGGGCGTATCGGACGACGCACGGAAGCACTACGAAGTGGCTCGGCAGAAGCTCGAGGTGGTGGCGTCCGCGCTGGGGACGGCCACGGCGCCGCGCGCGGTGCCAGCGGTGGGCCGTGAGCTCGAGCTCGAGCCGCACATCCTCGCGCGTACGGCGATCGCCGATGACGTTCTGGCCTGGGCCGCACAGCTCGCTGCAAGCGAGCGCGATGCGATCAAAGCCCGCCTCGACCGCGTCACGAGCAGCGTCGATCGCGACGACACCTTCGCGGTCGCGCTGTCGAACTTCCTCGCCACGGCGAAGATGCTTACTCCGTTCCGCGCCGTGCTCGCGAACCCGCGCCGGTTCGCTCAAGCCGCCTACCTACGGTCGCGCAACGCGAACCAAGACAGCTCGACCGCACCGGATCCGAGCACCGATGGAGCCCCCGCGCCGGCCGCCGCGCCTGCCCCACCCAGCACTGAATCAGTGCTCGGCTCGCCCCCGCTAGGTGCACCTGCGCCGTCGGTGCATGGATCGAGCGCTCCAAACGGCACGTCAACGCACGCCCTCTTCGGTCCGCAACCACCGGTGACCGCAGCGCCGGCTGGTCACGTGCACTTGTTGAACGATCCGCAGGTTGCGGCCTCGAGCGCACCGGGCGCCGCGGCGTTGCCTGACGAGTCAAGCGCAGCGGACGACGCGATCCTCGAGATCCTCCGCCGCCGCGTCGCTCAGCACGACGTGTCCGCACTGCAACAACGCGTGCGCGATCTGACCGCGGCATTCGCCTCGCTATCGACTCCCGACCGACGCTCCCTGCGGAGCCGGCTGAGCGAGCGCCGCGCTGACGACAAGCTCGCCGCGGCTTTCGAGTACCGGCTGGCGACGCCGACTCGCGACCTGCTGATCCGCACGCTCGACGGCGAGCCGACCCCGATGCCGGCGTCGCATGAATCGATCGAGCCGGACGCGTTCATCGTCGGCCTCGACGACGCTGCGCTCCGGACCTCGCCGGACCGCCCGACGCTTGCCGGCTACGATGTGGCGCTCGTGAGCGCCGAGATCGGCTCGGCGCTGAGCCCCGCCGAAGGCCACGTCACCGAGGTCGCGTGGCAACTCACTGGCGACGGCGCGCGCGAACACCCACGCCACAAGATCGCGTGGCCGGCGAAGCAACCCGGCCCGCTGGAGCTCGACCTTCTGGAGGTCGCCGGCGGCCGGACCACGCTGACGGTCGAGATCGTCGTCGACGGGAGGGTCCGCCGGATCCTTCGCAAGATGATCGAGGTTGGCCCGAGCGCGATGTCCGGCGTCCACGATCTGCCAACGGCGGTCCGGGCGCAGGTGCGCAACGCCCTGGCGACGCCGATCCCTACCGACAAGCGCGGCCAGGCGGACGAAGCACAGGTCGACGAGCTGCTGTCCGGGCTCGCCGCGATCGCGCCGGCATATCGCGCCGAGGTGGTCGCGCAGTTGTCGGCGACGTCCAAGGACGCCGACTCGCTCGCCGCGCTGTTTCTGGCGAACGTACCGGCGACGGTGCGACCGCGGGTGATCTCGACGTTGACCAGCGGCAAGGTCGACGCATCGCCCGACGTCGTCGACTCCGAGATCACCGGCGTCCCGTTCCAACTCGAGGTCTCGCCGCGGCCGCTGGTGCTCGCGCCGTGGATGAAGGACGGCGCCAGCCTGATGGTGTGGCCGACCAACCCGCATGCGGGCGCGGTGTCCGGACCACCGCGCGACGGTCCGGAGATCGAGGTGTTCTGGAGCGTCGAGCACACGGCGAGCAAGGCGAACGAGGCGGACGAGTCCGAGCACCGGACCAGATGGAAGCTCGGCAAGCCGCAGGGCGAGCCACTCAAGCTCCAGCCGTTTGGTGCGGGCACGTATCGGATCACCGCACACTTCAGCCAGGACGGGCTCGTCGGTCAGACGGTCTCGACCGAGGCGACAGTGGTGATGGAGGACCGCGATCGTGCCGCGGCAGACCAGATGGCCACGGCGCAGCTCATCGACGAGCGCGCGAAGATCCGCGAGCAGCTCACCGGTGCGCCGCCCGGTCAGGCCGCGAACGAGCTCTGGATGCGGGCGTCGGCGCTCGACACCAACCTCGCTGCGACCGGTGCCCAGGAGTTGCCGCCGTCGGTGGCCGACGACCAGATGTTCGCACCCGACAGCTGGATCAACCACACTGGCCCGGGGACGAACCAACCGGTGTCGAGCGATCGGGTCCACATCCGGTACCTCCTCGAGCAACGCTACCGGCTGGCGGACATGTCGACGGTACCGACACTGGTCGACGCGCTGCGGGCCTACATCAACGACGGCAAGACCGAGCCCGCCAACCGCGTCCGTGCGCAGACGATCCTCGAGCTCGTCCGCGCCGAGCAAGTCGCGATGGACCGCGAGCTCTCGGGCTTCCAGGACGCGTTCGGCAAACAAGGCCTCGCGCTGTGCCGGCAGCTGCTCGGCAAGACCCAAGAAGACGTGCGCGCGAAGCAGCGCGAGTACGGCTTCTCGACCGGCGCGGATTCCGATGCCGTCCGCGACAACATCGAGGAGCTCGCGCTCGCCGCCCGCGAGCTCCTCCCGCTCCAGGAAGCGATCACCGCGCAGGAGAAGAAGGTCGCTGGCCTCGAGCGCCAGATCAGCGAGGCGCAGGCACAGGCGAACGATCCCCAGGTCGGCGATGACGCGAAGGTCGCCGCGATCGAGCGCGCCGAGGCGCTGCGTCAGATCGTGATGGTCGAGCACGACGGGATCGGCGAGGCCGAGAAGACGTTCGGCATCCGCAAGGGTGAGCTGTCCGGCGAGTTTCCGGTCCTCGCGATCGCGAACGTCGGCAGCCCGGACAAGCAGCGGATGGACGCGGACATCCTGCGCCAGATCGCCCACGGCAAGCTCGGCGACATCGCGGCCAAGCTCGATCAGACGCTGTCGGACATCGCCTCGGTCCAGGGCGAGATCAACGAGAGCTCGGTCTGGGGCATCCCACAGCTGCTATCCCTGACGAGGCAGGCACTCGGCGTCACTCCGAGAACGTTTCAGGATCGAGCGGTCGAGAACAAGCTGCTCGAGATCAAGACCGGCAAGATCATCAACGTCGTGTCGAAGGTCGGCGCGGCGGTCCTGGCGACGATCCTCACGTTCGGCGCGGCCGGCCCGATGGTGTTCGCGGTCGACGGCGTGATGCTCGCGCAGGATGCGTTCGACCTCGCCGCGTCGATCAAGGAGTATCAATTCGAGCAGGCGCTCGCGGGCACGCACTACGACCAGGCGAAGGCGCTATCGCAGGACGAGCCGTCGACATTCTGGCTCGCGTTCGAGATCGTCACGACCCTGGTCGGTCTCGGCGACGGGGTGCGCGCGGCGAAGGGGCTCGCGCAAGCGCGCAAGGTGTTCAGTGAGATCCGGGCTGCGCGCAAGGCGGTGGCGGCGGTGGAAAAGGCGGAGCACGTCGCGGGCAAGCTCGACGAGATCGCGGATCTCGCGGGCTCCCGGGGTCTCTCGGGCGAGGTCCAGGAGCGGCTGCGGCGCGAAGCGCTCGAGGAGATGGCGAAGCGCGCCGACGATGTCGGTGACACAGCACGCCGGATGCTGAAGGAGTCGGACGACTTTGCCGCCAAGGCGACCTCCCTCGAGGCGGCGGTCCGACAGCACGCGGCCACGCTCGGCAACGGCAAGCCGGTGTCCGACTTCGAGCTCGCCGTGGTGTCCAAGGCGGAGTTCGAGGCGCGGTTCGGCTCGAAGAAGGGCCGCGCGGTGTTCACGATGAACGACGGCAAGCCGACGATCTTTGCGCAGTTTGACGCCAGGCCCGGGGAGCTCGCCGACGAGGCCGCACACCTCGTCCAGCTCGGCGATCCGAAGCTCGCAGCGGACCTCAAGTACCTCGACGAGGCGAACTTTGCGGACTGGGGCAAGCTGTCGGTCGCCGACAAGCTGGAGTTCTATCAGCGCAAGCTCGACGTCGAGATCGATGCCAAGCAGCGGGTGATCGCGAAGCTGACCGACCCCGACGAGCTCGAGATGGCGCGCCACAACCTCGAAGATCTCAAGGCGCTGCAGGCGGACGTCGCCGGCATCACCGACGATCAGCTCGCGAAGATGAATGCCGGGTTGCTCAAGGAACCCGCGTTCCTCGACCAGCCGTCGCGCGTGTTCCGCAAGGACAAGGTGCAGGTCAACGGCCCCGCGCCGGCTCGCCCCGACCTCGCGCAGCTCGATCCCAACGCGCCGCCACCGCGCGCGGTCACGAGCACCAAGAAGGACGCCGACTACAGCACCGCGTACAACGACAAGACAGTCAGCAACGTGCAGCAGCACGGCGCCGTTTGGCAAGAGCGCGTGAAGGTCACGTCCGGGTACTCCGGGCGGATCACCGGCGTCAAGCAGGGCAACAACGGATCAACGATCGTCTCGGTGAAGGACGACGTCAGTGGCAAGCTGCAGCGCTACGTGATCGAGCCCGGCGCCGAGATCCCGGCGAGCATCAAGAAGAATGCGCGGATCGAGAACGGCGATGTCCTCGCGAACGAGGCCCCG
>JBBJLY010000489.1:0-2988 GCA_037720695.1 Kofleriaceae bacterium
CGCGGCGCAACGCTTCAACCCTGTCTTCCGGCGCGGCGTCGTGTGCGTTGATCCGACGTCGCCGTTCTCCGGCGGTGCGATCCTCGGTGACCGGATCCGGATGCAGCGTCATGCGCTCGATCCAGACGTGTTCATCCGCAGCCTCGCGACGCGCGGCCACCTCGGCGGCCTGTCGCGTTCGACGTTCGACGTCGCCCACGTGCTCGACGCGATGGGCTTCGATCGTGTGCTGATCGAGACCGTCGGTGTGGGGCAGGACGAGGTCGAGGTCATGCGCGCTGCGCACACCACGGTCGTCGTCACGGTGCCGGGCCTCGGCGACGACATCCAGGCGATCAAGTCGGGGCTGCTCGAGGTCGCCGACGTGCTGGTCGTCAACAAGGCCGACCGCGAGGGCGCCGACCGGACCGAACGCGATCTGCTCCACATGCTCGACCTGCGTGCGAGCGGCGAGCGCAAGGAGGTCGAGATCGTGCGAACGATCGCGACCCGCGGCGTCGCCGAAGGATCCGGAATCGCCGAGCTCGGCGCCGCGATCGAGCGTCACCGCGAGCGGGCGTGGACCGGCGAGGGTGCGACCCAGCGTGCGACAGCGAGAGCCCGGGCTCACTTATCGGAGCTGGTGCGGGCCCTGCTTGCGGATCGCGCCTACGCGGCGATGACGGCGCGTGGTGGCCTCGACGAGGTCGCGAGGAGTATCGCCGACCGCGAGCGCGACCCATGGTCCCTCGCCGAAGACCTCGTGGGCTCGCTGTAGGTGTAGCGACGGTCACGCGCCCCGGGGCGGGCGGGCGTTCGTCGAGCGAACGGGTGCTATCATCGACGAGCCTCGACCGTTCAGGGGTCCTTACACATGACGAACTTACGTATGCGATTGGGTGTCGTGCTGGCCACCCTCGCGGCCTCTGCGGGCTGCGGACTGATCAGCTCCGACGTCACCAACTTCGATCTGACGCTGCCCGACAAGAGCTTCACGATCGACACCGCGAGCTGGGAGATCGACGGCGAACAAGCCGAGACCCTGCTCCAGACCAATTGCTCCAGCGCGCCGAGCGTGTGCAACAGCGTCGCGCAGCAGGCGTGCGCGATGGATTGCGCGGGCTCGTGCAACCCGGACTCGCAGACCTGCGTTCTCGAGCTCAAGGTCGGGCTGTATCGCCCGATCGATCTCGTGATGGAGCGTCCCGAGCTGAAGTCGATCAATGACGAGCCGGTGATCAAGGTGACGCTCGACAGCGTGACCTACGAGATCACGACCAACACGCTGAACGTCGACACGCCGGTGCTGACGCTCTACGTCGCGCCGATGTCGGTGATGGAGCCGAGCGATCCGCAGGCCAAGGCGATCGGCACGATCGAACCGGTGACCGCGGGGATGACCACGGAGACGCCTGCGCAGATCACCTTCACCGCGACCGGCAAGGCTGACCTCGTCGCGATGATGAACAGCTTCAAGACCCCGTTCAACGTCATCGTCGGATCGACGCTGCTCGTCCAGGCCGGGACCCCGCTACCGTCGGGCAAGCTCGACGCCGTCGTGCACATCAAGGCGCACGCGGGCCTGTAGGAACGCCCGCGAACGCGATTCTAATCGCGTTGCCCGGCGGCCACGGCCTCGGCGTGTCGCCCGACCCACACGCGCCTACAAGCTGGCGCAACCCCTCGCTGTCGACAGTGGCACATCGGATGAAGAAGCCCCTGTTCGGAAGAGGGGTTCATCATGAAGTCGCAATTGTCTCGGATCCTGTTCGCGGTTGTTTTGATGGCGGGTGCGTGTGGTGGTGGCGACAACGTTGCGCCACCGAAGCAGCAAGCGAAGATCGCCGTCGTTCCGCAGGCGCAGCCTGACCCTGCGCCCGTCGCGCCGCGAGGCAAGGTCGATGTCCTCGCGGTCACCGCGGTGCCGGGCACGTTCGGCGAGTGCATCACGGTCGGCAAGGAGCTCGCAGCCAAGGGCGAGAACGTCGAGGCACGCGAGCTGTTCGAGGCCGCGCGTGCGCTCGACCCCAAGCACGCGCTGCCGCATGTCGAGCTCGCGCGCTCGTACATCGGGACCAAGGACAAGGCGCTCGCGCGCAAGCACGCCCGCATGGGGGTCAAGCTCGCGCCGAGCTCGAGCTACGCGTTCAACACGCTCGGCCGTGCCGAGTTGCTCCGTCACGACTACGACGCCGCGATCACCGCGTTCGCGACCGCGACCGAGATCGACGACACCAACGTCTGGGCGTGGAACAACCTCGGGCTCGTCTACCTGATGCTCGACCAGCACGAGGACGCGGTGGCCGCGCTCGAGCAGGCGACGACCCACAAGGGCGCGACCGGGTTCATGTGGAACAACCTCGGCCTCGCGTACGAGCAGCTCGACCAGCTCGACGACGCGCGCGTCGCGTTCGAGCGCGGCGGCAAGCTCGGCTCTTCCGAAGCCGTGGCGAGTCGCAAGCGGCTCGAGGGCGTGAAGTCGATCATCGTCATGAAGTCGGACCCGAAGCCCGCCGCAGTGAAGACGTTCGAGCCGCGCGAGCCGGCGCCTGACCCTGACGATGTCGATGTCGACACGGCGGCTGACGAGCCCGACGAGCTCAACTAGCTGTTCGGCCGGTATTCGCCGAACCGCGTGCGCATGACATCCGCGATCTCGCCGACCGTGGCCAGCGCGCGGACGGCGCCGACGATCGGACCGACCAGGTTGGCGGTGCCCTGAGCAGCGTCGTCGAGTGTCGCGAGTGCACGCGCGTGCTCGGCGGCGTTGCGGCGGGCGCGCACCGCCTGGACACGCTGGGCTTGATCGGCCTCGAGTTGCGGATCGACGACCGCAACCGGGATCGGGGCCTCATCTGCGAGCACGAACTCGTTGACGCCGACGACGATCCGCTCGTTGCGCTCGACCGCGCGCTGATGTTCGTAGGCGCGGCGCTCGATCTCGCGCTGCGGAAAGCCGGTCTCGATCGCCTTCACCATGCCGCCGAGCTCGTCGATCTTGGTGAGGTA
>JBBJLY010000059.1:0-35800 GCA_037720695.1 Kofleriaceae bacterium
CGGCGGTGCTGCGGCACTCGGGCTCGCCACGCAGATCGGCTCGCTCGAGCTCGGCAAGCGAGGCGACGTGATCGCCGTCGATCTCACCGCGCTCCACACGGTCCCGACCTCGAGTCCATGGTCCGCGATCGCGTACGCGGCCCAGTCATGCGACGTCAAACACGTCGCGGTCGACGGCGCGGTTGTCGTGCGTGAGCGCAAGCTCGCGACGCTGGAGCTCGCAGGAATTCGCTCTCGCGCGCGCGCCGCCGCGACGCGGTTGTTTCGGTAGCGCAGCTGACGCAAAGGTGGTACGCATCGTGCTCGTTCGGGTTGACCCGCCCTATCTAGGCCGGTCCTCAAGTTGGGCGATCTCTGCCGAGTAGCGGCAGCGAGACTTCGTCCCACTTCACTCCCGGGAACGTCGTCTGATCCGTGGAGTGAGAGCCAGTGAGCGTTCCGATGTCGAGTCGCCTGTATGTTGGAAATTTGCCCTACCACGCCACCGAAGACCTGATCTCGCAGCACTTTGCTGCGGCGGGCGAGGTCGCGTCGGTTCACCTGATGGTCGATCGCATGAGCGGCCAGTCGCGCGGATTCTGCTTCGTCGAGATGGCGTCGCCGGACGGAGCACAGAAGGCCATCAGTGATCTGAATGGCAAGGAACTGTCCGGGCGCTCGCTGCGCGTCGACATCGCCGAGGAGCGTCGCCCCGGCGGCGGCGGCGGTGGTGGCGGCGGCGGCGGTGGTGGTGGTCGCGGCGGTGACCGCGGTGGTGATCGCGGCGGCGGCGGTGGGTATGGCGGCGGTGGTGGTGGCTACGGGGGCGGTGGCGGCGGCGGCGGCCGGAACGATCGCCGCGGCGGTCGCTAGTGCACGCAGCCGCCGATTCGAACAGCCCGCTATCGGGGCTGCTCCCGCTCGCGGCAGCGATCGGCGAGGCGTGGGCGCAGGAATTCCTGTGCGACCTGCGGTCCCGTGGGCGCGACCCGATCGGAGCGTGGCCCGGGACCGTCCGCGAGGCGCGGTCGCGTGTGATCGCGAAGCTGCCAGAAGCGCGACTGCGCGCGGATGCGGCTCTCGATCCCGACTCGCTGCAGCTCCTCGCTAGAACCACCTACGACGCCGCACGCCGGAGCTGGCTTGCGAGCGCGGAGCCGGATCTGGAGCCATGATGAGCGACTTTTCACCCAAGATGCGCAGCCGACCTGATCGGATCTTCGTCTCCGTTGACGAGAGCACCGGTCGTTCGACGCTGTCGTTCGCGCCTCCCGATGCCGGCGAGGCGTGCTCGTACGACGACGACAAGACCGGTACGCGCGCGATGAAAGACGCCCAGACGCTCGCTGCGAAGTATCCGGGCTCGACGATCCACGGTCCGCACTTTCACGCGGCACGTCCTGCACGTGCCCGCGTTCGCCCGCGCAAGCCAGCGTAGGCGGTAAGGTCGGTACTGCCCGATGCAGTACCAGATCTTGTTGTTGATCCTCGTCGGGTGCACGCAACGCCCGGCGCCGGTCGAGCCGTCAGCGCGCGTGCTGTTTCGAGATCTCGAACGTCAGGTCACGGTCAACGCCGCGACCGGCTGGGGCATCGATCGGCTCGAGGTCGATGGCATCATCGAGGGTGCGCTCGACTCCGTGTGCCGGGTCGAGCCGCTGGTCCGGCGCGCGCTCGCGACCTGGATCGATGCCGAGATCCAGCGCCTGGGCGGCCCGGTCGACATCGCGTGGCGCAAGCGAGGCAAGCAGCTATCAGCCGTCGAAGATCTGCTCGTGATGACGCGCGTGCGGCTCGTGCTCGGTCGCGCCGAGGAGCTGGCGAACGATTGCCCGTTCTGGCTCGAGCCCGAGACGCCGTTTCGCGGGCGCCAGATCTCCGAGCGCAAGTTCCAGCTGACGTTCGGCGGCGGCGGCAAGGGCATCGTCGTCCGCCAGGGCGATCGGGTCGACTTCAGCGCGGGTGGCGCGGGGCGACTGATGATCGGGCGCACGTTCCGCGGTGGCCACGGCCTGTTCATCGGGGCCGAGCTCGGCGGCAGCGCCGCGTTTCCCAAGGACGAAGCCGGCGACCGCACCTCCCTCGTGATCGGCGCCGACCTCGTGTTGCCGGTGGTCTACCGCCACACGCTGACCAACGCCTACGTCGAGCTCGAGGCCGGCTATCTCGGCCACGCGACGGAGCAGGACTGGGCCGAGACCGACCACGGGATCCATCTCGGTGTGGCGCTCGGCGCACGCGCGCTGCGCACGCGGTTCCTGTTCCCGGGGTTCGCGTTCGGGATCTCGTGGGAGCGCACGTTCGTCGCGGGGGAGGATCTGACGTCGCTCAAGCTCGGTGGGCGCGTCACGTTCGACCTCGACCTCTGAGGGCTGCGAGCTGCGATGGGTCGACCCCGTCGGGGCCGACCTGACGTGTACGAGGAGAGCACGTGGCACGTGACACGTGACACGAGGGACGGCGTCCTCCATCCAGTGCTCGACCGTTCGGTGCACGTGTCACGTGCTCGTCCTCGTACTCGATCGGCAGCCGCGCAGAGGAGGCGCAGCACGCGCGAAGCGCGACGCGATCGTCGATGTCGTCCGATGGATCGACACGACGTGACCCGACCTGATCGTGGCGCTCAGCTGATGACGCTATGGCTGCACGTAGTCGCGCAGCGCGGAGCCCCGCGATCGATTGTCGACGTCGGGTGCACCGAGCCCGGCGGCGTGATCGTCGAGATCGACGATCCGGAAGTCGAGGCTGTAGCGCGTGCGTCCGGTCGCCTGCGGCAGCGTGGCGTGAAACTGCGCGCCGCTGAACACGAGGTTGTCGCCGGCACGGCACGCGAAGCCGACCGGCGGTCCACTGTCGGCGCCAGGTTGCGCGCGCGGATACGCGGCCTCTGCGGCGAGCTTCTGCCAGCCGATCTTGAGCTCCCAGCCATCGCGGACCCAGTCGGCGTAGTCGAAGATCTCGCTGTCGTTCGGGACCGGCGCGGCGAAGCGCTCGGGATAGAACACGAACGTCTCCTCGGGCGACAGCTCGTCGAGCGGGATCCACCACGCGATCAGCGCACGCGGATGCGCGTACCAGGTGTCGCGATGCGGGTGATAGACCGCCGCCGCGAGGGGGTTGTCGTGCCCGCGGTGCTGGATCACCCGCAACCGCAGCGGGTCGAAGGCGACGCGCGCCGGATCGATCCCGTACGCGGCGATCACGTCGCGCACCGCGGCGTGATAGTGCGGCGCGAGATACAGCTCCTTGCGCAGCGCGCCGATCCGCGCGAACAGCTCCGCGTTCGGGATCTGTTGCGGCACGTCGCGGATCGCGTCGGGCGCGCACTCGAGAGCGAGCGACAGTGCCGCCCGCACGGTCGCGACCAGCTGCTGCGAGGCCGGGGTCGGCGGCCCGAGGAACACGTCGCCGGCATAGACCGCGCGGCGCAGGGCCACCGGATCGCGAGGCAGCTCGCGCGAGATCATGGGCGCCTCGCGATCGCGATGCAGCGTGGCGAGTCGAGCGCGATCGGCTGGGCGTCGATCCCGCCGAGCAGCCGCACGTCCGTGAACCCGACCGACGCCAGCAGCGCGGCGAGCCGATCCGGCGGATACAGCTTCAACGTGGTGTGGCGTTCGGTCCGGCCACGTGGCGACACGAACGTCCAGTGCTTGTGCAGCAGGCCTGCCGCGAGATCGAGCGTGCTCTCGCGCAGCATCACGATGTCCCCGACGCGATCGATCTGGTGCGGGCGCCAGTTCGCATACACGTTCGGGACGTTCGGATAGTCGAGCGCGAACTGCCCGCCCGGGACCAACGCCTCGAACGCGCGGCGCAGCATCCGCGCATTGCCGGCATCGTCGGGGAGGTAACCGAAGCTGGTCCACCAGTTGATCGCGGCGTCGCACGGCGGATCCGGGACGACCTCGAACGCATCCCCGGCGATGAAGCGCGCGGTGACGCTGGCCTCGTCGGCGCGGCGGCGGGCTTGCTCGACGTATGCCACCGCCTGCTCGACCGCGACGATGTCGGCGCCCCACTGCGCGAGCGGGATCGAGAGCCGGCCGGTGCCCGCGCACTGGTCGAACACCCGCGCGCCCGGCGCAAGCCCGAGTTGCTCGACGAGGAACCGCACGGTCGCGGCGACGTCCTCGGGTCGCGAGCTGTCGAGCAGGACCTCGGCCAGTTGATCGTCGTAGAGCTCGGACCACCAGTTGTTCATGTCACTCCGAGAGTGTTGAGGGCAGACCGCGCCGCGGCCAGCCGGCCCGGGCCGTGGCCACGAATGATCGCGTAGGGCCGCTCGGCCCCGCGCAGGATGTCCTCGCAGCGGTCGAAGAACCGCGCGCGATCCTCCGGCAGGTAGCGCACGACGTCGTCGACCCACGGCAGCTCGAGATCGCACAGCAGGGTCAGGTCGTAGCGTCGCGACGGCGCGAGCGCGCGCAGCCACGGCGAGGCGTCGCCGAACAGCGCCTCCGCCCACACGATGGTGAGCAGCGGATCGGTATCGCAGAACAGGAACCGTCGCGCCTCGAACGCGAGCGCATCCTCGAGCGCGATCTGGCCCTCGCCGATCACGTCGAGGTCCTCGCGCACGAGTGCCCCGCCCCGCGCCTCGAGGTAGCCGCGTGCGAACTCCGGCACCGCCACCGTCCCGAGCTCGTGCGCGAGGGCGGTCGCGAGCGTCGACTTGCCGGTCGACTCGGGGCCGAACACCGAGATCCGCTTGACGTAGTACGGCCGGACACAGCGTGGCAGCGCCGACCAGCTTGCCAGCGGATCGTGTCGGATCGCCGAGCCGCTGGTCGCGAACACCGTGCGCCCCGGATCGACCGGGATCCAGATCGCGCCGAGCTCCGCCGCGAGCTGCTTGCCGTAGGCGTCCGACGTGAACACGCGATCCGGCGCGCACGGCAGCAGCGCGAGCAAGCTGGTTCGCCACAGCTCCCAGAATGCGGGGTGGTCGGAGGGCTCCTGCGGTAGCTCGGCCGCGAGGTGAAACACGCGCGCTCCGGGCACCAGCTCGCGCATCCATGCGACGCGCTGCGCGCCGGCGATCGGCTCGCTGGGGAGAGATGCGACGACAATCCACAGCTCGTCGGTCATCGCGCGCGCGACCTCGCACAGGTGCACGTGCCCGACATGGGGCGGCATGAACTTGCCGAGCACCAGCCCGTGCCTCACGCGCGCCTCGTGTCCACGAAGTCAGACCCCAGCGCGGCGCCCACGAGGCGATCGATCCGCGCGTCATCGATCACCGGCTTCGCGATGCCGAGCGCCGCGAGCGTGCGGTCGGTGGTCTCGGTTGCGAAGTCGGCACCGGTCGCGAGGAACAGATCGAACGGGCGCATTCGATCGCCGCCATGCAGGCGACCGAGGGCGAGGTAGGCCATCGCGATCTCGGGGTCGGCGAGCCGTGCGAGCGCCGTCTCGACGAACGTCGCCGGGCTGACCTCCTCGAGCGGTGCGGCGTGCACGCGCACCGCGCGGACCAGCTCGCCGAACGCGACGCCCGCACTGGCGATGTGGTGGATCGCCGGCGCGGCGCCATGCAACGCGAGCGCGACGGTCGCCGCGGCGGCATGCTCGATCAGGGTAACGTCGAGCCGCAGTGCGCTGGCACCGGCGGGAACCTGGCCGAGCTTCGCGAGCCCGCGCAGCGTCATGCCGAGCTGATCCAGCGTGTGGGAGCTGTCGTCGACCAGCAACCCGAGGCGCAGGATCGTCGACGCGCCGTGCGCGCGGGCGATCGCCTCGGCGGCGACCTTGGTCTGCGCGTAGCCACCGAACACGCGCGCATCGCGCGACGGGACGGCGGTGGTCGCGTGGCGGCCCTCGGCGCGGTCGGTCTGGACGAACACCGACAGCGTGGAGATATGGTGCCAGGCGATCTCCGGCTTGGCCGCGACCATGCGCGCGATCTCGGCGGTGCCGCCGACGTTGGCATCGGCATGGGCATCCCAGTCGCCGCCGAGCTCGAGCTTCGCGGCAGCATGCACGATCGCGGTCGTGTCCTCGACCAGCCGGCACCAGCGCGGGGAACGCAGCCCGAGCAGGTCGGCGCCAACATCGCCGCATAGCACCTCGACCTCGTCGGCGAGCGCGCCGAGCCGGAGGCGTGCGGCGGCCTCGTCGGGCGCGCGAACCAGCGCGACGATTCGCCGAGGATCGCGGGCGCGTAACGCGCGCAGCAGGTGGGGACCGAACCGGCCGGTCGCGCCGGTCACGAGCACGACGCCGCCCGCACCGGGCGCGGCCGGGCGTGCGCGGTCAAGCTCGAGAGGAAGCACCAGCCGCGGCCCGCTGCATGACAGCCCGGAGATGGGACGTGCACGGAGCGCGTGCTCCTCGAGCCCGCGCTCCTCGCACTCCGCCACGTCGAGCAGCCAGCTCGCCTGACCGCGCTGCGCCTCGGCGACCAGCTCGGCGAACGTCGGGTCGCGCGCGAGCACACCGGGATCCAGCGCGATCCCGTGCGCCGCGACGGCCGCGTGAAATGCGAGCGCCGTTAGGGAATCCCCACCGGCATCGCGAAACCGGATCTCGCGCTCGGGCAGCGCGAGTCCGAGTCGCGACCAGATCGCCGCGACCTCGTGCTCCAGCGGACTGGCCGGCGAGATCGGGACCGGGTCCACCGCGCACTGGTCGAGCACACCACGATCGATCTTGCCGGTCCGCGTCCGCGGCAAGCTGCCGACGACGACCCGGGCGGGTGTCACCCACACCGGGCCCTCGGCCGCGATCCATGCACGGACGGCAGCTTCGGTGACGTCACCGTCGACGAACGCGACCAGGACGCGGCGCGTGCTGCCAGCGAGCTCGCGCACCGCGGTGGCCGCCTCGCGCACGCCGGGCATCCGCGCAAGCGTAGCCTCGATCTCCTCGAGCTCGACGCGCCGACCCGCGAGCTTGTACTGGCGATCGACGCGGCCTGCGAACACCAGCTCGTTACCGATGATCTCGATCCGATCGCCCGTCCGGTACCAGCGCTCGCCCCCGCGGATCACGAACCGGCGCGCGGTCTCCTCGGGATCGCCGGCGTAGCCGAGTGCGAGGGCCTCGCCCGCGATCCACAGCTCCCCGTCGACGACCTCGTACCGCACGCCGGGTAGCGGCTCGCCGATCGCGGGGAAGCTCCAGCGCTCGGGGTGCGCCACCACCAGGCTCGAGCACACCGTCGCCTCGGTCGGCCCGTAGACGATCACGACGCGCAGCCGGCGGGCCAGCGCACGAACGCGCTCGACCGGGCACGGCTCGCCGCCGAGGATGACGACCCGCAGATCCGGCGGCGGATCCGCGAGGTACGGCAGCAGCGCCGGCGGCAGATCGACATGCGTGACCGCGCGGCGCGCGAGCTCGTCGCGCAGGGCCGCGGGCGTGGCGAGCACGTCCGGCGTCGGGATCACGAGCGTCGCGCCGCTCGCGACCGCGGTTCCCCAGTCCGAGACCGAGGCATCGAAGATCGGCGCGTGCAACCAGAGCGAGCGGGCGCCGGGCGCGAGCTGGAACGCGGCGATCTGCGCGCGCAGCAGCGCCGGCACGCCGCGGTGCGCGATGCGCACGAGCTTCGGCTGTCCTGACGAGCCCGACGTTGCGATGACGTACGCGAGCGGATCTCCACCCGTGTCCTGCCCGAGGCGCCGCACCATCGCCTGGCGACGAGTCGCGGGCTCGGCGGGATCGATCGGCAGGAACGCGCGCCCGGCCAGCCATGCGCCGAGACACCGCGCGATGAAGTCGGTGGTGCGCTCGGCGTCGAGCACCTCGACCGCGGCTGCCGACCGTGCCGCGTGGTGGCGGGCGAGCGCGAGTAGCTGGCGATACGTCATCGCCGCCGCCGGCTCCTCGATCGCGACGTGATCGGGGAACCGCGCCGCCGCGTCGAGAATCAGCGCGAGCGCGCTCACGATACGTACCTGTGCTCGAGGATCGCGGCGGACAGCACCAGCATGAGCGCCGGATCCCAAGCCTGCTGCTCGGCGGGCGTCATCGCCGGCAGCGCGTCGAGCACGCCGAGTAGCTTCGCCTGATCGACGAGCGAGGACCTCCGCGCGTGTGCACGCAGCGTGTCCTGCACCAGCGCTGGTGCGATCCTGGTCAGTGGCGGCGCGAGGAACGGATGCTTGGGCCGCGCGAGGATCTCCGGCGGCACGAGGCCGGCCATCGCGCGTCGCAGCACCGGCTTGTCGATCGGGCCATCGACGAGCACCGACGCCGGCAGGGCGAACACTAGCTCGGCGACACGATGGTCGAGGAACGGCACGCGGCCCTCGATCCCGTGCGCCATCTCCATCCCGTCGCCGAGCGTGCGCAGGATGTAGTGCGCGAGCGCGGTCCGGATCCAGGCCTCGGCACTCGCATGCAGGCGCGAGTCGTGGCGCAGCGCGAGCCGCTCGACGAGCTCGCCGTACGGATCGCGATCGGCGTGATCGCGCACGAGGTCGGGCGAGAGCAGCGTCCGCACCCGCGCGCCGAGCGAGGCCTTGGCCGCGATCCACGTCGGCACGAACCCGAGCCGCGCCTGCACTCCGGCGGTGGACAGGCCCTCCCCGGCCGGCAACATCACGCCGTGCGACGCAGCGTGATCCGCGGTCGCCCCGGCGTCCCGGCGCAGGTGGGCGTAACCGGCGAGCAGCTCGTCGGCGCCTTCGCCGGTCAGCGCCACCTTGAAGCCGGCGTCGCGCATCGCGCGCGACAGCTGCCACTTGCCGACCAGGTGCCCGTTGATCGCGAGGCTCTCGCCATGCGCGACCGCGGCGGGCCAGTCGCGCGCGATCGTCTCTGCATCGAGCTCGACGACCGTGAGCGGCAGCCCGAGCGTGCGTGCCGTCGCGGACGCGATCGCGCGCTCGTCGTAGGCGGCGTGTCCCGCGAACCCGACCGTGAAGCATTCGATCCCACCCGCACGCGCCGCGAGCGCCGCCACCGACGTCGAATCGAGCCCACCCGACAGCTGGACACATACGCGCGCGTCGGCACGCAGACGCAGCTCGACTGCCTCGTCGAGGCGCACGCGTAACGCGTCTGCAGCCGCGGCAAGCTCGCCCGCGGCGGCGGCGCGCGGCAATTCCCAGTAGCGCGTGATCCGCGGCTCGCCGCCGTCCCACACCAGCACGCACCCGGGCTCGAGCAGGTGGATCCCGTCGAACAGCGTGCGATCGGGCAGCGGGTACTGGACGTGCGCGGCCTGGAACCAGCTGGCCGCGTCCCACCGCGCCGGCACCCCGAGCGCGAACAGCGCCTTGGCCTCGGAGGCGAGCGCGATGCCGCCACGCCACCGCGTCCACAGCAGCGGCTTGACGCCGAACCGATCGCGGCCCGCGACCAGGCGCCGGCGCGGGCCATCCCACAGCACGAACGCGAGCTCGCCACGCGCGTGATGCACCAGGTCGACGCCGTGATCCTCGTAGAGATGGACCAGGACCTCCGCGTCGCAGCGACTGCGCAGCACGTGACCGCGCGCCGCGAGTGCGCGCGCCTGGGTCTCGTGATCGTAGAGCTCGCCGTTGACGATCGCGACGATCGAGCCGTCCTCGTTCGCGATCGGCTGCGCGCCACCTTCAGGATCGATGATCGCGAGCCGCGTGTGCCCGAGCACGACGCCGTCGCCGCGCCACGTCCCGCGCCCATCGGGCCCCCGATGCGCGAGCGCCTCGAGCGCCCGCTCCAGCGCCGCCTCCGCGACCGGCTCGCCTCCCGCGACCGCGACCAGGCCGCACACTACACACGCACCGCGATCGCGAACATCGGCTTGTGGACCTCGCTCGCACGCGCGTCCGCGAACACACGCGCGAACTCCTCGAGCGGGCGCGGCGGCGCCAGCAGATCGTCGACCGCGATCCGGCGCGTAGACAGCCAGTCGATCGCCGCGGTGAACGAGCCGTGCGACGCGCCACGCACGGTCAGCTCGCGGGTCACCAGCTCGCCCGCAGGCAGCGCGACCGCGCGCCGGAGCCGGCTCTTCAACACGAGCGTGCCGCCAGGTCGTAGCGCCGCGATCAACGGGGCGAGCTCACCGCCGTGCTCGATCGCGACGTCGACTCTCGCGCCCGCGCCACGCACGACCTCGCCGCCTGCCGCCGCGACCACGCGCGCCGTCAGCTCGGCGATCCGGCCGTCGCCCGCGATCAGCACGCGCATCCCGCGCTCGATCATGGGCAGCACGCCGAGCGCCGCGGCGACGGGCTCGACGTACGCACCGAGCACGAGCGACAGCGCGGGCGGCAAGCGGAGCGCGCAGTGCCCCGGCACGCAGACTCGATCCGCGAACGCACCATCCCGATCGATCCCAGCCAGCGCGGCGCGAGGCGGCGAACGTCGGAGCTCGCGCAGGCCTCGCACGTGCCACACGCTGCGAACGGATCACGGTGACGCGCTCGCCGAGCGCGAGCCCTGCGCCCTCCCCGACCGCGCTGACATGACCGGCCAGCTCGTGGCCGACGACCCGCCCCGCCGGCACCACGAGTGAACCGTCGGCGACCGCGAGATCAGTGCGGCACACGCCCGCGAACGCGACGTCGATCACGACCTCGCCGGCCGCGGGGACCGGCACCGGTACGTGGACAAGCGCCACGCCGCGGTCGTCGCGCGTCAACGCGCGCATGTGGCCCATCCCGAGGGTACGCCTGCGACCGGTCCGAAGTCCCATGCGTGACATGGTGTCCTGTCAACACTATCACGCAACGACCTCACCCGCCATGGTCCGTGACCCCAGACGGCGGTCGCGTTCGCCGATTCCCCGGGCTATCCTCGCCCCCAGATGCTGCTGACGCGCGAGGAGATGTCCTTCGACTTTCAGGGAGGCAAGCTCGATCCGGTTCGCGACCGCGAGATGCTGGAGTGGATGCTGAACCAGTTCCTCTACGGCGAGGTCACCGGTATCCAGGTCGGACACTGGCTGTACGACGCACCGGACTTCGAGGCCGCGAAGTTCCTCGCGCGCCAGTCGCTCGAGGAGATGCAGCACGTCGACAACTTCTTGCGGATCATGACGATGCTGGGCTGTCGGCCCAAGCCGGCGCATAGCGCGGTGCGGTTCCTCGCCACCGGCATGATGGGCGGCTCGTGGGCCGAGCACGTCGCGCTCGAGATGGCGCAGGGCGAAGGCTTCGTGCTCGCCGCGTTCTATGCCGTGATCGACACGCTCGATCACAAGCCGTCGATCGACATCCTGCGCCGCGCGGTGAAGCAGGAGGAGCGGCACGTCGAGTTCGGCGAGCAGCAGACTGCAAAGGCGATCGAGGGCAAGAGCTGGCTGCGCCGCCGCCTGCTGGGCCTGTCGCTGGTCTCGATGTGGGGCGTCAAGCGGCTCGCACGCTACATGGCGAAGCGGATGCCGAAGGACCACCCGGTGCTCGCGTTCCTGCCGGCCTTCCTCGACCACGCGAACCGGTGTGCCGAGATCCGGCTGCGTCGGATCGGCGTGCTCGATCGCCCGCTCGAGGACATCTCGGCCGCTAAACGCGCGCTGCTCGTCACCGAGGCGTACGGCGGCAAGCTGATCGGTGGGATCGCCTCGCTGGTCACCTTGCCGATCCGGCTGCTGCCGTTCTTCCCCAAGCGGAAGCGGCTGACCGATACCTATCTCGCGGATCCGCACATCACCGGGTACCAGCTGCCTTCCCAGACCGGGCAGGAAGCTCCGCAGGAGCCGTGATCCGGGAGCCGTCTTCGCAGGTGGCGCGAAGCGGCTCCCCAGCACCGAAGTTCTGCGTCAGCAGCGCGGTCCCGAAGATCGCGCTCGCGAGATCAGCGTCGAGGATCGGCGTCGAGACGTGCGCTTGCTCCAGCATCCAGTGGCAATCCTCGTCGCCGCGCTCGCAGCTCTTGGACTCGGGCGCCTTGTCGGCCTCGTACTTGTTCTTCGCGCCGGGTTGGACCTTCACCTGACGCCGGTTCTGGAACACGAAGCTGACGCGCATCCGGACCTTGCCGGCCGCGAATCCTGGACGCGCCGGCACGTCGGCGATGTAGTTCCCGATCCAGTACGCGACGGTCGCCTTGCCAGGATTCGCACCGACCGGCCCGACCCGGCGCTCCTCGAGCTTGCCACTCGCGAGCCGCGCACGCATGACGTCGGGGCCGCGCCACTCGTCGGCGACGTCGGGCCCGATGACGACCGCGTCGTGCGCGAGCACCGAGGCGTTGCGATTGCTGGCACGAAACAGGCCTTGTGACAGCACGCCGGATAGCTCGTCGCGCAGATCGCCCGAGCTGAACGCCGACACGATCTCCTTGCCGACCAGCTGCTCGGTCGCGGTCGGCGGGCGTGCAAACGACAGGTGCTCGAACACCTGGACCCAGCGGTCATGGTCGCGCGCGTAAAGCGCGGTGAACCGCAGCGGGATGATTGCGGTGCGTCCACACACGCCGATCCGCCACGAGATCTCGTCTGACACCCACCCCGCCGTGCGATCGGGCGCGAGCGTGATCGACAGGTTCTTCGATCGAACCTCGGTCGACATCGCGCGGTCGACGAACAGTGGCCATCGGCTCGGCGCGCGCTCGAGCTCGTTCGCGATCAGCAGATCACCCGGCCCGACGCCGATCCGCGCCGGGCCGATCTTCGGATCGATCACCGAGGTGTCGACCTGCGGCGGCTCGTCGCGATCGTAGGCTTGCAGCACCTCGTCCTGGAGATCGGCGATCAGCGCCGCGACCAGGTTGGTCTCGCTGATCGGGATCGAGTCGGCGAGCTGGGGTTGCTGCGTGACGCGCGGTGCCGGGCAACCGACCAGCAGCAGCAGGACGCCGAACATCACGGTCCTCATGACAACGCCTTGACGTGCGAGGGCGTGTCGACATCCTGCACCACGCCGGGATCCGCGACCTCCACCGTCACGACATCGAGCTCGGCGAGCACGGTGCGCGCCCTCGGCCGCTCCTCGCAGCTGGCAAGCGCTGACCATGCCGCGCGCGATCAGCGGCGGATGGCCGCCGCGACCCTCGAACTGCGGCCGCGCCACGGCATGCGTGCCGAGCGCGGCGAGCAGCTGCTCCAGCGTCGTCAGCTCGACGCTCGGGTGATCGACCGGCCACAGCCACGCGGCCTCGGCGTCCCCTTCGGCGATCGCCGCGAAGCCGAGCGCGACCGAGCTCGCCATCCCGCGCTTCGGCTCCTCGTTGACGACGACGCGCATGCCGAGTTGCTGCGCCTGCAGCGCGACCACGGTGCCGTGCGGGGGCCCGACGACGATCACTGCATCGACGAGGTTCGCGGCGCGCGCGAGGTCGAGGATCCGGCCGAGGAAGGTCGTGTCACCGATCGGCAGCAGCGCCTTCGCGGCGCCGCCCAACCGGCTGCCCTCGCCCGCGGCGAGCATGACAAGGCCGAGCTTCATGCGGACTCCGTGGTGCGGCGGGGGCGCCAGTCGCCCACCGCGGGCGTGCCGAGCCGGCGGATCGCGACCAGCTCGGCGGCGATCGCGATCGCGATCTCGGCCGGGGTCTCGGCACCGAGGTCGAGCCCGATCGGCGCGCGCAGCCGGGCCCACCGCGCTTCCGCGGCAGCGCCGTCGAGCAGGCCCTTCGCCTCGAGCCGCTTGCGAAATCGTCCAACCTTGCCGCGGCTGCCGATCATCCCGAGGGAGCCGAGGTCGTCCCGGGCGAGCAGCTGCTCGAGCAGCTGCTGGTCGATCGCGTGATCGCGGGTGACGATCACCAGGCTGTCCTCGCGGCGGAACCCGCCGACCTCACGCTCGACCACGCGCAAGTCGAACGATTCGACGAGCTGTGTGGCCCACGCCGGTTGTGCATCCGTGGCGCCGGTCTCGCCGTCGTCGCACACGATCACGGCGTAGCCGAGCCCCGCGAGCAGCGGCCCGAGGTGCTTCGCGACGTGGCCGAGCCCGAACACGATCGCGCGCTCGTTCGAGCCGAGTCGTTCGACCAGCGTGCCGCCGACGAGCGCGGGTCGGTGGAGCGGCGGATCCGTCGGCTCGACGCCGCGCAGTGCGAGTGCCTCACCGTCGACCGGGGTGACGAGCGTCTGCGGGGTGTCGGATGCAGCGGCGAGCTCGACCAGGATCGCACGCGACGGTGCCGCGGGCGTCAGCACGACTTCCATCGAGCCGCCGCAACACATCGCGAGATCGCGCACGAGATGCTGGCGCACGACGCGCGCCGGCGCACCGCCTGCGACCTCGCGGGCCGCGCTCGCGACCAGCTGCTCGATCCGGCCGCCGCCGATCGTGCCCCACTGCTCTCCGTCATCGGCGACCGCCATCCGCGCGCCGAGGTGCCGCGGCGTCGAACCGTGGGCCCCGATCACCGTCGCGATCGCCGCACCTCGCCCCGCATCCAGCGCGGCGAGCGCGGCTGCGAGGACCTCGGCGCTCATGCGGACATCACCTCGACCACAACGTAACACGCCGGCCGCTAGTGGCCGGTCACGCTCATCAGGTGCTCGATCAGCTCGCGCAGCCCCGGCCCCTCGGGGCGCTCGGTCACGAACGCCGGCTTGAACGCGAGCTCGTCCCACCACGCTCTGATGTTGGCGACCCCGACCGACGTCGGGAACCCGCCAAACATCGGGGCGTCGTTCAGTGCATCACCGACGAACACGTACGGCGACAGATCGTTGGCGTCGCCCTTCAGCACCTGGCGCACGACGGTCATGCACGCCGACAGCTTGTCGAAGTGCGGGGGCCCGAAGTTGACGTGGACGCTGGAGCGCACGGCGGCGAACCCGGCCTTGCGGATCATGTGGACGCACGCCTCGGCGTCCTCCTTGGACATCGACGCTTCCTCGTTCCAGTCGATCGCGAGATCGACCACGCGATACTTCGAGTCCGAGGACAGCCGCGCGCCCGGCCCCTTCGACATACCCTCGACTGCGATGTCGTTCAGCCGCCGTCGCCACTCCGGCAAGCTCGCCTGCGGCACGCCATACAGCTTGTGCACTCGACGACCTTCTCGGATGAACGTGACGCCGCCGTTCTCGCTGACCACCGCCGGTACGGGGTCATCTTCATGAATGCATGCCCGAACCCCGCCGGGCGCCCGGTGACCATGATCACCGGGATCCCCGCGTTGCCGAGCCGCTCGAGCGCCTCGTAGGTCGAAGCCTCGATCCGATCGCCCGTCGTCATCGTCCCGTCGACATCCGAGAACAACGCGCGAACGGGACCGCGCAGATCCGAGAGGGGGCGTGTCATGCGCGCGGTTCTATATCAGAGACCCAACCGCGTCGCACGCTGCGCACGTGTATGGAATTACGCGATGAGGCGCAACGCGACTTCGTCAGCGGTCATGGCACGCGTGGTGATGGAGCGGTCGCGCTGGCGTGACAGCCAGTCCTCCAGATCTCCGTGATTGAGTCGAACGATGCCACCTACCTTGAACACGGGCAGCGGATCGCCCGCCTTCCGCGCCATGTAGCGGCACCACCGCTCCGAGCGGCCAAGTGCAGTAGCGATTCCCTTCCAGGTCTCGACGAAATTCGACATATCCATTCCTCCGTGACCAGGGCTTCATACAACGGCTGTGCCGAGGTCCGACCACACGCCCAACTCCTCGATTTCCAACATTCTTGGAGATCGGTAGGGGTTCGGTAAATGACGGACCCTTAACACCCGTCAGCAACCACCGACGCAAAAGCTGACACACTTGTCGCGAACTTGCCGCAGGTCTGATGCCCACACGAGTCATCACTGGCAGATCGCGCGCGACGCCAGTATCCTGCTGTGACATGCGTGGATTCATGCGGCTTTGTGCCGCCGCTGGGGTGCTCGTCTGCGGCGCGCTCGCGACCGCCGAGGCAGCGCCCGAAACCTACCCACTGTCCAAGGTACAGCGAGGTCAGACGGGCTACGGCATGACCACGTTCGTCGGCTCGAAGCCCGAACGGTTCACGTTCGAGGTGATCTCCGTGATCAAGGGCCTGCTGCCGAAGCAGGACATCATCCTCGTGAAGTCGATGGATCCCAAGCTCGCGCTCGCCGGCGTCTGGCGCGGGATGTCGGGCAGCCCGCTGTTCATTGACGACAAGCTGGTCTGCGCGTTCTCGTACGCGTGGAGCTTCAACAAGCAGGTGATGGGCGGCTGCACGCCGATCGACTATATGAAGCGCGAGGGCGACACGTTCCGCCGCAAGGCGACGTTCGTGAACGGCCCCAACGGGACCAAGATCGTCCAGCAGGCGTCGGCCTCGATGGACGACTGGCGCCGCCTGACACCGAAGGTCGACGCCGGTGCCGCGCTCGACGCGCTCGGCCCGACCAACAAGAGCTGGCTGCTCTCGGCACCGCTGCCGCCGCCAGTCCAGAAGCCGGAAGCCTACGAGGGTCAGGCGATGACGGCGTCGGTCCCGCTCTCGGTCGCCGGATTCTCGGCACCCGCGTTCAACGCGCTCGCCGGCATCTTCGCCGACTCCGCGCTGACGCCGATCCGCGCCGGTGGCACCGGAGGCGGCTCCAGCGAGACCGGCCCCAAGCAGTTCACGCCCGGCGGCCCGATCTCGGTCGTGCTCGCGCGCGGTGACATGTCGATGGCGGGCACGGGCACGGTCACCCATATCGACGGCTCCAAGGTGCTCGCGTTCGGTCACCCGATGTTCGGCAACGGCGAGTGGTACGCACCGGTCGCCACCGCCGAGGTTCACCACGTGCTCGCGTCGCAGCAGATCTCCTCCGTGATGGCGTCGCCGCGCGTCGAGGTCGGCGCGCTGGTCCAGGATCGCCAGGCGATGATCATGGCGGATACCAGCGTGCGCTCGCCGCTGATCCCGCTCGACATCTCGATCACCACGCAGAGCGGCAAGCACGTCGCGAAGGACACGTTCCACGCCGAGATCCTCGACAACAAGTTCCTCACTCCGGCCCTGGCCGGCGCGATCGTGATGAACGCGATCAACTACCACCTGCCCGATCGCGACGACGTCACCGCGCGCGTCGAGTCGACCGTGCGCATGAAAGGCATCCAGCCGCTGACGTTCGTCGATTACATGTACGCGAATGATGGCGCGAGCAGCGTGATGGGCGGCGTGCGCGGCCTGCGCGTGCTCGTGCCGCTGCTGATGAATCCGTACTCACCGGTCAAGGTCGAGCGGGTCGATATCAAGGTCGACCTCCAGTTCGCCGTCAACTTCGGCGAGATCAAGGAGCTCCGCGTGCCTGGCACCGAGCTGGTGCCGGGCAAGCGCAACCTGGTCGAGGTCAGGATGAGCACGTACGACGGCCGCGACATCTACGAGCAGGTCCCCGTCGACGTGCCGATGAGCCTCGCCGGCTCGATCGTCCAGCTCGAGATCACGTCGGGCGACAACGCGAAGCTCGACGCCGCACCACCGGTCGATCTGCCGTCGCTGATCGCCGCGTTCCGCAAGCTGCTGCCCGGCAACACCTGGGCGGCGACGCTGTATCACGCCGAGGAAGGCGTCGCGCTCGACGGCAAGCTCGTCCGCGACCTGCCGGCAAGCGCGCAGGACAAGCTACGCCCGCAGAGTCACACGCAGCGCGTCCAGGCCTACAAACCGATCGCGCGCACCGTCGCACTGGCAACGCGGGTGATCGAGGGCAACAGCTCGATGCTCGTCCGCGTTCGCGATAGTCGTTAGGCACTGGTCAGTCACTGGGGGATTCGTGAAAGCCATCCGTCTGTCTTCGATCGCCGGCGTCGTGGGCCTCGGTCTACTCGCCCTGCCCGCCCACGCGGTCGTCACCTCGATGTGGACCGTCGAGACCTACCCGCAGTTCGATGCCGGGGACGCGACCAGCGCGTTCATCACGTCCACCGGCGAGCTGCGTCCCGGCTGGGATACCAAGCGCACCGTGCTCGAAGGCGACGCGGTGTGGGCCTCGCTGAAGCTCGCCGATGGCAGCGTGCTGCTCGGCTCCGACGCTAACGGCGCGATCTACCGGCTGCAGAACGACAGCTCGAAGAAGCTGGTCGCGCTGCCGGGTGCGATCGCCGTGGTGTCGCTCGCGCAGTCCGCCGATGGCGCGATCTGGGCCGGCACGATGCCCGGCAACAAGGTTTACAAGGTCGGGCTCGACGGCAAGGCGACCGCCGGCCCCGTGCTCAAGGATGCCGAGACCGTGTGGGCCCTCGCCACCGTCGGCAACACCGTCTACGCGGGCACCGGCCCCTCGGGCAAGCTGTTCGCGATCACGGGCGCCACGGCGAAGGAAGTGTTCGACACCGACGACAAGCGCATCACGGCGCTCGCGGTGACCTCCGACGGCGCGGTGTGGCTCGGCACCAGCGAGCGCGCGCTCGTGTTCCGCTTCGATCCCAAGGACGGCAAGGCGCGCGCGATGGCCGACTTCGCCGGTAACGAAGTGTCCTCGCTCGCCCCGTATCGCGATGGCGTGGTCGCCGCCGCGAACGAGCTCGCGGATCAGCCGGCGCCGACCGGCAAGACCGCGTCGCAGGTCGAGGCTGCCGAGAAGCCAAACGCGCCGAAGGGCCAGACCGCAAAGACGCCGGATGCTGGCACGAAGCCCGGCGCCGACAAGGATCCGCCTGCCGTCACCGACCTCGGCCGCAAGGGTGCGAAGAAGGGCAAGGGCGCGCTGTTCCGCGTCGCCGCCGACGGCCGCCTCGACCAGCTGCACGCGCTGACCGCGACGTACTTCACGTCGGTCATCGTCGGCAAGGACACCGTCTATGCAGGCGCCGCCGACAAGGGCCGCGTCTACATGGTCGATGTCGACGGCTCGGTCGCGACCGCGTTCGACGTCGACGAGCGCGCGGTCTCACAGCTGTGGTTCGATCGCAACATGCTCGGGTTCGCCACCGACGATGCGGCGGCCGCCTATCGCGCGACTGGCCGCGCCTCGCAGGCGCGCTACGTGTCCGACGTGCTCGATGCCAAGGCGGTATCGCGGTTCGGCAAGATCGCGTGGAACGCGCAGGGCAAGGTCAAGCTCGAGACCCGCAGTGGCAACACCGCGAAGCCGGGCGTCGGCTGGTCGGAGTGGGTCGTGCCGCAGCAGATCGGCAAGCTCGGCGGCGGCAACGATGGTGGCAAGATCGCCAGCCCGTCCGGTCGCTACCTGCAGTTCCGCGTCGCGCTCGGCGACGACAGCGCACGCGTGCGCCGCGTCAATACGTACTACGTGCCGCAGAACCAGGCGACGGTGGTCCAGGAGGTGACGGTCGAAGCATCCAAGGATGCGATGCCGACGCTGAAGGACTCGGCGGCCAAGCCGCGGAGCCCGATCCTGAAGCTCAAGTGGAAGATCGAGAATCCCGACAGCGACGACACCGCGTACACGCTCGAGGCGCGCCGTGACGGCGAGGCCAACTGGCGCCCGATCACGACCGGCAAGACGCCGCTCACCGCGACGACGTGGGACTGGAACACCGAGACCTATCCCGACGGCTGGTACCGGGTCCGCGTCACCGCCTCCGACGCGTCTGCCAACTCGCTGGATCGAGCGCTGACCACCAATGCGATCTCGACCCTGTTCGCGATCGACAACGCGCGGCCCAGCATCACGAACCTCGAGGTGACGTATCCAAAGGCGAGGGCCCGCGCGAGCGACGCGCTCAGCACGCTGTCCGAGATGGCGTTCTCGGTCGACGATGGTCCGTGGCAGATCGGCACGACGGCCGACGGGCTCTACGACGACCTGACCGAGGACCTCCGGATCGAGCTCCCCACCGGCCTCGCACGCGGCGCTCACACGCTCGCGGTGCGCGTCGCCGATGCGGCCGGCAACGTCGGCTCGACCTCGACGACGTTCGTCATCAAGTAGCGCGCCGCCGATCGTGACGCGATCCGGGTCGGGCGCGCGGCGCCCGAGCGACCGATCGAGCGACCGATCGAGCGACTGATCCGGGCGCGACCGCTCAGCGCCGCAGCTGGTAGCGCACGCACTTCGACTCGAGCAGCGTGCCGTCGGCCCGGCGCGGGCACATCTCGAGATCCTTGCCGATCGCGAGCACGAGGTAGTGATGCTCCTTGGCCACGGCGGCCATCCCGTCGTCGGTCCTGCACTTCGGTCGCCGGGGCACGCCGCACCGGATCGAGTACAGCGACGCGCCACCGCCACCGCTGACGATGTAGCGGATGCCGCCGAGCTCGCCGCGCATGTACAGGTGATCGTGGCCCGACACGATGAGGTCGATGCGATGGCGCGCGAGGATCGGCACGTAGCGGTCGCGCGCGATCGCGTTGCCACCGTGATAGCCGCGCGAGTAGGGGCCGTCATGGGTCAGCACGATGATCGCGCGCACGTTACGCCGCCGCGCCGCCACGAGATCCGCCTCGAGCCAGGTCTCCTGCTCGGGGCGCTCGTAGTTGTTGGAGTCCAGAAACACGAGGTGGACGTCGGCGACGTCGCGGCTGTAATAGAACGATCCGGCGGGCCGGCCGCTCGGTGCGGCGGGTAGCGCGAAGATCTCGTCGGCGCGGCGGGCGACGTCGGCGCCATCCCACCCGAGGTCGTGATTACCGACCGCGGGAAAGTACGGCAGCTGCGCGAGCAGCTCGCGCGTGATCGCGAAGAACCGCTGCCAGTCGCCGTCGTCGGAGCCGCGCAGCACCATGTCGCCCGTGACCGCGACGGCGTCGAGTCCCTCGTCGAGCATCTGCTCGATCAGCGCGCGATGGGTCTCGTGGCCGCCGCGCACGTCACCGTAGATCCCGATCCGGATCGGCGTCCCGGCGCTGGGCGGTGTGCGGAATGCGTACGGCGGCGTCTGGGTCGCACCGGCGATCACCCGGTAGCCGAGCCGCGTCTTCGCGGGCAGGCCGGTCAGCGTGAACACGTGACGCCGGCCGGCCGGGCTGGTCTCGCGCCGGTCCATCCGATCACCGACGCCCCACTCGAGCACCGCCGCGAGCCCGGGATCGGTCTCGACCGCGACGGTCGCCGTGGTCGCGCCGACGTCGGCGAGGACCGGCCCGCGCCGGATCCCGCGATCGCGGCGCCCGTAGAGCTCGGCCGCGAGCATCGGCCCGGATCGCCGCCCCGACGGATGGACCTCGACCGCGAGCGTGTTGATGCCGAGGCGCAACAGCGGCGGCGCGACCGGGATGTAGAACGTCTCCCACTCGGGGCCATGCGGGTGATCGGCGAGCCCGTTCGGTGACGGCGTGGACAGTCCCTGACGCACGACCTCGATGCCGTTGATCCACACCGCGACGCCGTCCTGGTAGCGCAGCCGCAACTCGAGCATCTCCATCCCGCGCTGCCCGGGCGCGAGCGCGAAGCTCGTGATGCCGAACGCGGCCGCGACGCGCTCGTCATCGGTGGGCGCGCGGATCGCGCGCGCGGCACCATCGATCGCGTAGGGCCAGCGCGCGGGGACCGCCGCCGGCGTACCCAGAACGTCGAGCGCGGCGGGTGCGCGACCGGCCACGGCATCGACGCCGCTGATCGCGACCGCACCGATCTGCGGCGCGATCCTCGGCATCGAGAAGACCTGCCATTGCCAGGATGCACTCGGGGTCAGGAGCTGCGTGCCTCGCGGCAGGTCGAGCGCTGCCGACCCGTTGGCGGGCTCGGGTGGCTCGTCAGGCTCGTCGGCGCGAGCGGTCGTGGCCACGAGCGCCACGACGATCGAAACTGCTACGCGCGTGCGCGCTTCTCTGCCGCGGTGGCGAGATCGAGGAGCTGCGGCAGCGAGTACGACTCCAGCTTCGCGAGGAAGTCCTTGTCCTTCGACTTCTTCGACGAGTCGCCGATCGCGGCGATCAGCTTGTCGCGGCTGCCGTACTTCTGCTTCACGGTCGCGGTGACGCGCGTGAGGCGAAGCAGCTGCGCGTTGGACGCCTTCTTCAGCTGGCCTTCCAGCTGGTCGGTGTCCTGATCCGACCGTGCGATCACCGCGGCGAGAGACTTCGCGACGGCTTCCTTGCCACCGTGTGCCTCGAGCACGCGAGCGCGCGGATGCCGCTTGGCAATCGTCGCGCCCTTCGGCTTCTTCTCGGTCTTTACCTTTGCGGCCGGCTTCTTTGCCGGCTTCGCCTTCTCGGTTCGCTTGCTCGCCATAAACGGTGTCCTACGGGGGTGAAGCAGAGCCCGCGCTTGCGGGCGGGGAATCCTGCTGGGCGGGCTTCGGCCCGTCAAGCACGGATAACAGGTGATTGACGTCGTCCATCGTGAGCGGCGCCCGGAACCGCAGCACGTTGCGTTCGGTCATGACCTTCACGCGCTCGACGATCGGCCCCAGCGACTTGATCTGCGCCGCGATGCCGATCAGCGCCTTCTCGGTGGTCATTAACGATTCCAGCCGCTTGGCATCGTCGGGAGTGGCCATGATGGCCGCGACCTGGATGTTCATCCCGGTCGTCGGGTCGATCGAGGCCGTGACCGCGACCGGACCCTGCTTGATCTTGCCATCGGTCGCGTCGACCAGGCCGCGCCGCAGCTTGTCGCTCATCCGGCCGACCGCCCAGATCGGCGCGTTCTGATCGGCGAGCTTCACCCACGCGGCGAGCTCGGGGTTGTCGAGCGCCTTCTTGCCGGGCCCCAGCGCCTCGAGCACGTAGGCGTCGTTGGAGCCGAGCACGACGGTGTCGGCGCGGCCGAACGCGAAGAACATCGACCGCGCGCCATCCTTCACCTGGTACAGCGTGCGGCCGCCCTTGGTCGCCCCGGTGATGTTGCCGCCGCCCTGCCCGACCAGCTTGCCGACGCAATCGGCGAACTCGGCCTCGGGGATCGTGCCCGTCGCGACCATCAGCACCGGCCCGGTGCCGATCCGGCCGTCGGGTCCCGTCGGCCCGATCGCGAGCATCAGGCGCCTGATCTGCTTGGTGAAGTCGAGCTTGCAGCTGGCGCGCAGCTTCGCCCAGCCCGCCGATAGCGACGGATCGCGCATCAGCAGCTGCTCGACCATGCGTTCGACGATCGGCGCGCTTGCCACCTTGCCGACGTCGACCGCGATCATCGCCTCCGCGTTGGCAGGCACTGCGGCGAGCCCGGTGACCTCGGGCAGCGGACCGGTGGGACCTTCTGACTTCTTGCCGCATGCGGCAACGAGGAACGCCAGGCTCAGTGCGAGCCGTGCGATCACTGCGGGCCCTGCTCCGGGACCGCGCGACCGCCACGCTTGAGACCGAGCAAGTTTGACAGCGTCTCGAGCTGCGCCTTGGTCACCGTCGACGTCACCTTCATGTCGCGATCGTCGTGACCGAAATCGATCTTCTCGACGAAGCCGCTGACCATCTCACCCACGCCTTCGCGCAGGCGGGTTGCCGTCGCGGTCGCCTCGTCGGAAGACGGCAGGCGCAGGCGGACATCCGCCGCGAGCTTGTCCGTGACCTGGATCGATCCGAACGCGGCCTCGGCGGCGATGTTCATCTGGCTGAGGCCCTTCGCGACCATCGGCGTCGTGCCGTCGACCACGAACCAGATCGACTTGCCGCTGCCGATCTTGTCATGCACCGACGAGAACTTTGTCGACTTCGCGAGCGCCGAGCCGCCGACCGCTGCGGCCTTGACGCCCGCGACCGTCGCATCCTGACCGATGACGACGATCGCCATCGTGTCCTTGACGAACGTGAGCCCCACCGGGACCTCGCCCTGCTTCTTCATCAGCACGACGTCGCCGTCAACGGTGACCTCGACGTTCTCCGTTGCGAGCTCCGCCTTCTGCTTCTCGAAGCACGCCATCGCCTTGGTCTTGTCCAGGCCATGGATGACGGCGACGCCGGCCGGGTTGCGCCCGTCGGCGTTCTTCAAGCCGACCGTCACGCGCTTGACCGCGGTCATCGGATCGAAGCCGCACTTCTGCTGGAACTCGGCGATCTGCGCCTGGGCGTCCTTCATGATCAGCGGCTGGACGAAGTCCTTCCACAGCGCGCTGCCCTGGAGCTGCGCGACATCGATCCCCGCGACCACTTGCGAGGCCACCGGCAGGTAGCCGAGATCGTCGCCGGACGAGGCCGTGGTGGTGCCACCGCCTCCCGGTGCCTGCTTGGAATCCTTGCCGCACGCGGTGCCTACCGCAGCGACCACGGCGAGCGCGATCAAACCATTCCGGATCATGGGTATCTCCTCGGGGACGCTGGCTTATATCACCTCGTGCCTGGGGGCGCACGCGTCCCCGGGAACCCGGGAGCCCGGCTCAGGGCTTCTTCGCGGGCGGCAGCGCCTTGGGCGCCGGCGCCGGCGCCGGCGCCCCGGGCGAGGGGGGAGCGCCCCCGGCCCTCCCGCCGGCCCGCTTCACGAGCGCCCTCAGCGTCTGGTTCGACAGCGAGATGTTGATCTTGAGGTCCGCGGCCTCGGACGACACGGCGAGCTTGTCGAACATGGCGGCTGCCTGCTGCACCATCGGTGCGAGCTGCTTCTGCATGCTCTTGGCCTCGTCGGCCGACGCGAGCCGGAGCCGCAGCGCGGCCGTCAGGTCCTTGGTCACGTTGATCGAGCCGAACACCGCCTTGGGCTTCATGCCCATCGCGCCCAGCTTGTTGAACGCGGCCGAGTTGCCGTTGATCAGCATCCACACCGTGTCGGCGGTGTTGGTGCGCTTGTACATGTCGAGGAAGGCGGCCGACGTGGCGAGCTTCGAGCCGCCCTTCATCACCGTCTTGATGCCGTCCTTGGTCGCCTTCGGGCCGATCACGATCACGGCGGTGCTGGCGTTGCTGAACGTGAACATCACCGTCTCGCCGTCCTTGGACTTGACGGTGAACGTGTCGCCGTCGCGCGTGATCTCCTCGGCCCCCTTCTTGCCGCTGGCCTTCACCTTGTCGATGCATGTGGTCATCTTGGCCTTGTCCATGCCGTGCGCGACGATCACACCGTCGGGCTTCTGACCACTGGAGTCGTCGAGGCCCTTCATGCCGATCGTCATGGTCTTGACGGCCTGCATCGGATCGAAGCCGCACAGCGCGGTGAACTCGGCCAGCTTCTTCTGGGTGTCACCCTGCATCATCATCGGCTGGACGAACTGCTTCCACAGCGAGCTCTGCTGCAGCTGAGCGAAGTTGAGCCCGAGCACGAGCTCGCTATCGACGGGCAACAGCGCGAGGTCGGCGTTGGCCGTGGCCTTCTGCGCGAGTGCGGGCGAGCTGCCGAAACCAAATACCAGTGCAACAGCGAGCCAAGCGCGGCGAGTGATCATCATTCTCTCCTATCTTCTGGGGCGAATAGAGGGGCGCAATATACCGCTAGTGATAGGGTGCGCCATGCCTTGGATCCGGCATCGCCTCCGTGACGCGGACGTCTGGGCCCGGGTCGATATTCAAGGCGCCCTGATCAAGGATGATACCGGGCGCGTCGAGATAGTTTACAAGGCCGCGGCCGGTGCGAAGAGCTACCGGGCAAGCGCCCGGAATCTGTTACCGGTCGCCAGCGACAATGCCCCGGTCGAGATCGCCGTCGGCGAACCTGCGCCCGAGCGCAGCAGCAAGCAGGCGAGCGCGCTCCCCGCCGATGCGATCCAAGTCTGGACCGACGGCGGTTGTCGCCCGAATCCGGGTCCCGGCGGGCTCGGCGTCGTGATCGTCGATCAAGGTGCGCAGCGCGAGATCAGTGAATATCTCGGCGCCAGCACCAACAACATCGCGGAGCTCACCGCGATCCTGCGCGGCCTCGAATCGATCGCGGACAAGCAGCGCCCCGTCGTCGTGCACTCGGACTCGGCGTACTCGATCGGCCTGCTGACGCAGAACTGGAAGCCCAAGGCGAACATCGAGCTGGTCGCGAAGCTGCGCGCGCTGACCAAGCAGTTCTCCGACCTGCGGTTCGTCAAGGTTGCCGCGCACACCGGGATCCCGCTCAACGAGCGGGTCGATCAGCTGGCGATGGAAGCGATCAACCGAGGCCGCTAACCGCCAGCAACGGTCTCGCTGTCCGGATCCGAGAGGTGGGGCGCTGCGTCGAGGTGCGCGTAGGCTGCATGCTCGAACGCGGTGCGCGATCGCCCGGAGCGTCCGCTTCTCCGCCAACACGCGCTGCACACGCACCACGCGATGCACTGCACGCGCTGCAAGCCGCTGCACCACGTGCGCCAAGATCTTGAACCGTCGTCGGACCACTGCATCGTCGCGCGTGCACGGGCGGACCCGGCATCGCAATCACACCATCCACGACCGTCTCCTCGGTCGTGGAGCGTTGCAGTCTTCGAAACTCTTCACGGCCTCGCCGTCCGGATCCGGGGCCGTTAGCCGTTAGCCAATCGGGATCCCAGCCTGGGCCGTTCGGAACGAGCTACGCATCGCGCTGCACATCCGCCGCGACCTCCGCCAGCGTCGCGAACGTCCGCGTCCGCCCGAGCTCGTCGAGCAGCACCTCGAGCCGCGCCAGCTTGACGGCGATCGGCAGCCGCAGATCGGGCTGGCGCGCGACCAGCTCGCCCGGGATGCCATCCTTGTCGGCATCGGCGAAGTCGATCCCGTGGAGCTCGAAGTTGAACAGCTCGCGGCCGGCCATCGCAGCGACGATGCGATCGCGGATCGCGGCGGGTGCGACGAGCAGACTCGTCCCGATCGCCGGCAACCGCGCCCACCGCGTCACCGCGATCGGCAGCTCGACGAGCGGCGCCTGACCTCGGCGCCACGGCGCCGTCATCGAAGGCCGGTACGGATCGATCGGCGCGAGCAGCGCGCGCGGGTTGGTCATCACGGCGCCGCTCGGGCGACCGGCGAGCGCAAGCGCCGCCATCACCGCCGCCTTTGCCGCGTAGTAGGCGGGCGCCGGAAAGATCGACGAGTCGTAGCGATAGCTCCGGCGGCCGAGCGCGTCGAGCATCGCCGGTGAGACGTCGTAGCCGGGCGCGCGAAATCCGCGCACGGCGGTGCCGGTGATCGCGCGCAGCACCCGGTCGCACTCACCGATCTCGCGCTCGGCGATGTCCCCCGGGAGGCGCGCCAGATCGTACGGGTGCGAGTACGAGTGGTTGGCCAGCTCGTCGCCACGCGATGCCAGCTCTCCGAGCAGCGCCGCGTTACCAGCGCGCGCGGCGGGATCGCGTTCCGCGAGCCCGACATCGGCATCCCGGCCGACGACGAACCAGGTCACGGCGATCCCACGGCTCGCGAACAGCTTCGCGGCTCGCGGCAGCGCGCGCATCAGGATCACGTGCTCGAGCTCGACCGGGAACGGCCCGAGCCCGTGGATCTGGTAGTAGCAGCGCAGGCCGTCGAGATCGATCGATACCGCGCAGCGCTTCAGAGCTTTGCTCCAAAGCGGATCGCGTAGGTCAGCTTCACGAGCCCCTTCAGGACGCGCGGCACGCGCTTCATGAGGTTGATCGCGGGCGGCCGCTTCTCTTGCAGCGTGATCGGGATCTCGAGCACGTGCAGTCCCGCGCGGCCGGCGCGGATCACGAGCTCGGACGCGAACAGGTCGCGATCGACGACGCAGGCCTCGGCGATCGGCACCAGGGTCTCGCGCCGGAAGGCCTTGAGGCCGTGGGTATCGGTGCCGCGGAAGCCGACCGCGACCCGCAGCATCCCGTTGATCACGCGGGTCGCGACGCGCCGGAACACCGGCCGCTCGTCGCTCGCGCCCTTCATCGCCTTGCTCCCGACGACCATGTCGCAATCGTCGTGGCGCAGGTGCTCGAGCGCGCGGCGATGGAAGTCGCGGTCGCACAGATCGATCTCCTCGCAGATCACCAGGTCGCCCCTGGCCTCGAGGATCCCGCGGCGCAGCGCCTTGCCGTAGTTCGGCTCGCCGAGCGAGAACGTCGTGACCTCGGGCATCTCGTCGGCGAGGTGTCGCGCGAGCTCGGCCGTACGGTCCGACGAGCCGTTCTCGGCGATGATGATCTCGAGCTCGAGCTCGCCGAGCGAGGCCCGCAACTCGTGCAGGCCAGCGAGCAGCTCGGTCACGGCCTCCCGAAGAATGCCTTCCTCGTTGTAGACCGGGATGACAAGCGAGACGTCCGGCATCGCGCGTCGTTCTATCACGGCGGCGCCACGAAGCGCTCGCTCTGGCCGGCTGCCATGACGACGACGTGGTCGCGGATGCCGCGCGCCTTTGCGAGCTCGACCAGCCACCGCGCGGGCTCGTCGAGCTGCTCGTAGGACATCGCGAACGTGCCGTGGTGGATCGGCACCAGCATGCGCGACCTCAGATCCTCGAACGCGAACAGTGCGTCGAGCGGCGACATGTGGCGATCGCGAAACGACCGCGGCAGGAAGCCGCCGATCGGCAGCAGCGCGATGTCTGGCGCAAACCGCGAGCCGAGGTCGGCGAAGCCCGAGAAGTAGCCACTGTCGCCGCACAGGTACAGGCTCGGCCCGTCGCCGGCGACCACGTAGGACAGCCCGCGCGCCAGATCGTCGTCGCCGTGAGAGGTCGGTGCCGCGAACACGCGGACGCCCCGCAGCTCGAGATCCGAGCCGGGCTGGAGCTCGACCACGCGCGCGAACCCGAGCTTCGACACCCAGCTCGCGCCGCCGGCGGGCACGACGATCGTCGCCGAGCGCGGCAGGTGCCGGAGCGTCGGCAGGTGGAGATGGTCGCCATGCTGGTGCGAGATCAGGACGAGCCCGACGTCGCTGAAGTCGCCGGGTGCAAGGCCGGGCTCGACCGCGCGGCGCACCCCGCCGAGCCAACGCCCGATCATCGGATCGAATGCGATCGAGAGGTTCGCGTAGCGGGCGATCGCGGTGGCGTGGCCGCCGAACGTGATCGACAGCTCGCCGGACCCTAGAATCGGTGCGGCCTCCAGGCTCGCCGGGCGCGGTGCGCGAAACCATCGCGCGACCCAGTGTCCGAGCAGGCTGCGATAGCGCCGGACCGGGATCTCGCGATGCAGCCGACCAAGCTCGGCTGACCGCGCGGAAGCTGTGCCACCCGACACGGACCCACTGTCGCTGGGCTTTTCGTGCAGCGCAAGTCGAGGGTACTCTCCGCCGGCGTGGCGTTCCTCCGTTCGCTCTCCGTCTGGGTCACCCGGTGGCCGATCGCGCTCGCGACGGTCCTCGTGCTCGGGGCCGTGGTTCTGTTGCCCGGGCTCGGCCGGTCCGGGCTGTGGGAGCCGCAGGAGCGCCAGCTGTCCGATCGGATCGCGCCCCACGAGTCGGTCGCGCCGAAGCCCGCCGAGCCGCCGCGCCCCGAACCGGCGTGCGAACGCGCGATCCCGAAGGATGCGACGGCCCGATCCCTGACCACGCGCGCCGTGGTGTTCGGCCGCGATCGGATCGCCGACTCCGATGCCGGCCGCAAGCTCCCGCTCGCCCTGCTCGGCCTGCTGACCGTGCTCGCCACGGCCGGCCTCGCGATGCGCGCGGCCGGCGCCCGCGCGGGCATCGTGACCGCCGCGGTCGTGCTCGCGATGCCGCTGCTCGGCTTGCAGGCGCGCATGTTGACCTCGGAGATCGGCACGCCGTGCGGTGCCGCGCTGATCGTCTACGGGCTCTACGCGATCGTGCGACCGGTGCGGGGTCGCTGGCTCGTGATGGATCTGTTGCTGAGCGTCGCTGCGCTCGGCGCCGGGCTCGTGATCGGGTTCTACGGCGGTGGCGCGCTGCTCGGGCTGGTCGTGCCGATCGGTGCAGTCGCGGCCGCCGGCGGGCTCGGTGCCGGGCTCGTGATCGCGGCGATCCGCCGCCGCCCCGCGCGCGAGATCGTCGAGCAGGTGCCCGCCGCGCTCGCGACCCTCGCGGTCGCCGGCCTGATCGGCGTGCTCGCGTACCAGCTCTACGAGCTACGCGACCCGATCGGCGGCATCACGCCGCCGGCGCGCCAGGTGCTCGGTAACGCGATCGTGCCCGACGGCTGCTACTCGTCGCTGCTCGGAGCGATCTGGCGGCCCGAGGATGATCTGCGCTTCATCTACGACTCGACGTTCGAGCAGATCGGCTACGGCACGTTCCCATGGGGGATCCTCGCACCGGTCGCGCTGTGCTTCCTGTTGCGCGATGACGATCCCCGGCGCCGCGTGCTCGGTGCGATCGCGCTGGCCTGGGCGGGCGGCGCGTGGATCGCGAACGAGGCGTTTCACCGCAAGGTCGGGTTCACGATCTGGGCGGGCTTCCCTGCGGTCGCGGTCGCCGTCGGCGTGTGGTTCGACGGCGTGCTCGCGCGCCGCGCAATCGGCGATCCGCGGGCGATGCCAGCCGGGGCGCTGCTGGTGGCGCTCTACGCGCTGCTCGGGGTGCTGAACCTCGGCAAGGACATGCAGTCGTTTCCAGACAAGCTGGCGTCGCTGGTCTCCGGCACGGACCTCGTGACGTATCCGACCGCGACGTCGATCAAGCTCGGCGTGCTCGGCCTCGGCATGATCGTCGCGCTCGGGTTCGCGATCGCGATGGCGTGGCGAGCCGGCGAGCACAAGCTCGATCACCAGCTCCGGCGGGTCGCCAATGTCGCTGCGGCGGTCGCGATCGCCGCCACGATCTTCCTCGCCGCGTTCTGGACGTTCGGCTGGCACGCGAAGCTCGCGCTCCATCTGTCGTCGAAGACGATGTTCGACACCTATCACACGCTGCGCGCGCCGCCGGTCGAGGGTGGCCACAGCCGCGACCCGCTGCTGATCATGGGAGATCTCGGCCAGGCGCCGCGGTTTTACACGCCGCAGCAACCGGAGCTGGTGCAGACGCGCGACCAGGTGGTGAAGTCGCTGCAGCGCACCGACGCACGCGTGTTCGCGATCATGCCGCGCACGGACCTGTGCACCCTGCATCGCGAGATGGGCGACAAGCCGTACTTCGTGGTCGAGGATCGCAACGCGAAGAACCTCCTGTTCTCGAACCGGGTCGATGGCACGACCGACAAGAACTCGCTGGCTCGCGTCATCCTTCACCACGAGCCAAAGACCATCGCGCAGCGCCCGAAGGGCACGATCACCTGGGACAACAAGATCCAGCTGCTCGGCTGGGACCTGCCGCGCGCGGTCGACCGCGGCAGCCGGTTCCAGGTCACGCTTTACTACAAGGTGCTGACGCCTGTGGGCGGTGGCTGGAAGACGCTTGTTCATTTCGATCCGGTGGGTGGCTCGACGCGGATCGGCGGCGATCACGATCCGATCAACGGCCTGTGCCCCACCGGATCGTGGATGCAGGGCGATTACATCGTCGACACGTTCGAGATCACCGCGGGTGGCGGCGGTCACTTCAAGGGGCCGTACGCGCTGTGGATCGGCTTCTTCACCGGCACCGCGCCGAACTGGAAGAACATGACCGTTAAATCCACCTCCGAACAACGCGACGAGGTCGATCGCGTGAAGATCGCGTCTGTGATCGTGCAGTAGAGGGTCCCCGAATTCGGATGATTGACGATCGTCGCGAGACCGGGCTATGACGACTTCGATGGGAGCCAAGGTCAAAGGGGCGGCGGTCTCCGCGGCGGGCGCGGCAAACGACGATCGGCGCCGCGCGCCGCGCGTGCTGGTCGATCTCGAGGTCGACTACGCGAGCGAGGACAACTACCTGTTCGCGTACATCACGGACATCAGCGCGACCGGCATCTTCATTCGCACCACGACCCCCGAAGGGCCCGGAACCCTGCTCAACTTGCGCTTCATGGCCATCGACCACGCGGGACCGATCGAGGCCGAGGGCCAGGTGATCTGGGTCAACCCGTATCGCCCCGGCACGCCGGATAACCTGCATCCCGGAATGGGCGTCCGGTTCGTCGGTCTCGACGATGATGTGCGCCACCGGCTCCTCGAGCTGATCCGGCGCTTCGCCTATCTTTCCTGACCATGTCCATCCTGTGCGGTACCGACCTGTCCGACGCGAGTAGCGGCACGCTCGACGTTGCGTGTGCCCTGGCCGTGGCCCGTGGCGATCGCGAGGTCGTCCTCGTGAACGTCGTCGATCCGGCGCATGCCAGCGAACAAGATCTCGCGGCGGCCCGCGGCAAGCTCGACGCGCTGACGCAGGGCCGGACCGGACCGACCATCCGCACCGAGCTCGTGGTTGGCCCTGCCGACCGCACGATCGTCGGGCTCGCGGAGACCGAGCACTGCGATCTGATCGTGATCGCCGCGCGCTCGGCAACTGCCGCGAAGGTTGGGCTGACGACCTACAACGTCATCGCGCACGCCCATGTGCCCGTGCTCGTCGTGCGCGATCCAGCGCCGTGGCTCGAGCTCCCGAACCGGGCCCGCCCACTCAAGCTCTTGCTCGGCATGGACGACACCGCGACCAGCGAGATCGGCGTCCAGTGGGTGCAGGCGCTCCGCGCGCGTGCCTCGATCGAGGTCGTGCTGGCCGGCATCTATTATCCCGACGAGGCGAGCGAGCGCTACGGGCTCGAGATGCGGTCCGCGGTCGAGGGCGACCCCGCGATCGAGCAGCTGATGGAGCGCGACATGCTCCGCCGGTTCGGCGGTGATCTGACCGGCGTGGTCGCGCGCGCGCGGCGTGGCCTCGGCCGGATCGGGGACCACATCAACGAGCTCGCGGAGGCCGAGAAGGTCGATGTCATCGTCGTCGGTACCAGCCAGAAGACAGGCCTCGGCCGGCTCGGCTCGGTGTCGTCAGTGATCGTGCACGAGGCCGAAACATCGGTCCTCTGCGTGCCGCCGCAGGCGGTGGTGTCGACGTTCACGGTGCCCATCCTGCGCGGCGTGATGGTCGCGACCGATCTGTCGGCGTTCTCCAATCGCGCCGTCCCCTGGGCGTTCGCCGTCGCCGAGCCCGATGCCGAGATCCACGTCGTGCACGTCGTCAAGGACGACGAACAGGTCGACGTCCCCGAAGTCACGCGTGCGCTGTTCGCGCTCGCGCCCGCGGGAGCCAAGCAGATCATCCGTGCGCACATCGTCCATGGCGACGACGCGGCCCTGGCGATCGCCCAGTGCGCCGCGCGGCTCGGGGTCGACGTGATCTGCATCGCGTCGCACGGCCGCTCGGGAATCTCGCGCGCGCTGGTCGGCTCGGTGGCCGACCGGCTGCTGCGCGCAACGCGGATGCCGGTCCTCGTGTTGCGACCGGCGTAGCCCGAGTTACTTGCCGAACCGGTAGGTCGTGAACTGCGCGTCCATCCGCGCGTCCTGGCCGGCGGAGAACGTGTTCATGCACGAGTCGTCGGTGTAATCCATGAAGTTGCGGATCGGGTCGAGGCCGGCCTTGTTGCGACAGGTGTCGCGACCGACCGGGCACCCGAAGGCCGCGCTCTTCTCGGCCGGCGTGTCGCTGACCTGGTCACCGCTGCCGTTACAGCCGCCCTGGAACGTGTGATAGAGGCCCATCCAGTGACCGATCTCGTGGGTCGCGGTGTCACCGAGATTGTACGGGGCGGCCGAGCCACCCGGCACCGACGAGTACAGCATCACGACGCCATCGAGGCTCGGGCTCGAGGTGTAGCTCGACGGGAACGTCGCCCAGCCGAGCAGGCCGCCGCCCGGATTACACGAGTAGAGGTTCAGATCATCCGCGCTGCCCTGCCGGAGCGCGGTCTTGATCGCACGCTCCGTCGTGGAGGAATCGCAGGTTCCGAACCAGGTCGCGTTGGTCGTGCGCGTGGTCTGCACCAGGTTGAAGCTCCAGCCGGTGCTCGCGAACGCAGCGTTCAGCACGCTGATCTGGCTGGCGATCTGGCTGTCGGGGACATCACCGTTCGAGATCCCGGTGCCCTTGTTGATGACGTGGAAGTAGACGTTGATCGCGCCACCCGTCGCGCTGCTGGAGGTGCCGGTGAGCGACTGCATTCGCTCGCTGACCTCGCGCTCGATCTGATCGCGCTGCGCGAGCGATGGGTGCAGCGTCATGCAGCGACGTAGCCCGACTTCCTCGCCCTCGCGGCTCGTGAACTCGGCGTACTCCTGGTTCGGCGACAGCGAGGAGCACTCCCCGAGCTCGCCGACATCGGTCGTCAGCGCTTCGCAGGTCGCGCGCTCGAGCGCACCCATCTCCTGTTCCGGGGTCAGATCTTCACCCTGCGTCGTCGTGCAGGCGACCAGGCTCGTTCCGAGGACCGTTGCACCAATCAAAAGCTTCCAGCTGTTCATTCGCACCTCCCTTGGGGCCGCGAATATACTTCACAGAACGAACGAACATCAGCGTCTACTAAGCCGAATTTTGCGTGTGTCAGTTCACACGCAAATCATCGAGCAGGTTGCTGCGGGCCTGGAGCAACAAGGCTGGCTGGTCGTGATAATCCGCAAGTGCCACCAGCAGTTCGCTCGGCACACCGTCGACGATCGCCTGCGCCCACGGCCGGCGCGACTCCGTGCGCCAGGTGTCGACCAGCCGATCGCAGATCTCGACCTGGACGTGCCGGGGCAGCAGCTCGGGCGGCGCACCGAGCCCCGTCACCCGGCGCAACAACAGCCGGCGCTCGAGCTCGGGCCCCCGAAGCTTGCCGACGACGAACGTCAGCACCGCCGCGACCGCCGCGAGCGCCAGGCCGGGCTCGAGCCAGCGGCCCCACAGGATCGGATCGATCGCGCTCGCGACCACGAACAGGATCGAGCACAGCCACAGCGGGCTGCGCAGATAGCCGAGCACCACGCTGCGCGTCTGGCGTGGGATCTCGATATGGCGTTCCTCGTCGCCGTCGCGGGTGATGTAGATCGTCGGGCCGTGCCACACCGGGATGATCACGCGAAAGAACCGGGTCTCGATCGACTCGCCGATGCCGAGCCGGTCGATCGTCCCGCAGCGATCCCAGCCACCGAGCCGGCGGAACACGCCGAACCCGGCGTAGTCGTCGACGTCCGCGATCACTTGAACCCGCCGTACACCGTTGAAGGCCCGTGCTTCCAGAAGCACTCGGGTCGCTGAAACCCGGCGGCCGCCAGCAGCGCGAGCTCGCGCTCGAGCGGGAAGTAACGATCGCCGGTCGGCCCCTGCGCCCACTGCGCGAACATCGCGTTGGCGTCGGGCTCGGCGATCCCGCGGTCGCCCATCCATCCCACCCACTCGCGAAACGCGCGCGACCGCTCCGGCCCGGTCGCGTGCACCGTGACATCGGCGATCAGGAGCACGCCGCCGGGTCGCAGCGTGCTGCGGATCGCGGCGTATAGCGCGCGCTTCGCGTCGGGCTGGTGCACGTGATGCAGCGCGAGCGAGGCGACGACCGCGTCACACGGTGGGAGCGGATCGTGAAACGACTGCCGGCACAGCACCGCGCGGTCGCCGTAGGCCGCGACCCGCGCGCCCGCGACGCCGAGCATCGCCGGATCGAGATCGACGAGCTGCACGCGCGCGCGAGAGATCCGGCCGAGGATCGCGCCCGCGAGTGCACCGGTGCCCGCGCCGAGATCGATCACGGTGGCGTCGGCAGGCAGGGCCTCGTCGAGCACGCCGAGCACGACGTCGATCATCGCGTCGTAGTGCGGTACGAACTTGCGGATCTCGACGTCGTAGACCGCGGCATCGACCCCGAGGTGCGTCGCGACCCGGTGCTCGTCGGGCGGTGCCTCGATCACGTTCCCTCCGGAGAGTCGTCGATTTCCGTGGCCTCGAGCGGCTCGGCCGGCACGCGGTAGTCCTCGGCCAGCCAGCGCCCGAGATCGACCAGGTGGCAGCGCTCGCTGCAGAACGGGTACAGCTTCCCGCAGGTCTCCTTCGCGACAGCTTTACGGCAGGTCGGGCATCGCTTCACGAGGTCGCTCCGAGGCCAAGCGCGGTCATCCGCGCGTCGAGGTAAGGGCTCGACACGCCGAGCTCGGCGGAAGCAGCCGCGCGATCACCGCCGTGACGGCCGAGCGAGGCGACGATCGCATCCGCCTCCGCGGTGACGATGACATCGTGCAGCGGCCGGCCGACCGACGTCGCGCCGCCGGCGACGCGCGCCGACACCATGTTTCCCGTCAGCTCCTGGGTGTCGCCCGCGAGCACGAGCATGCGCTCCATCTCGTTCTCGAGCTCGCGGATGTTGCCGGGCCACGGATACGCGACGAGCCGCGCGAGCGCACCTTGCGACAGCCGGGGCGGGTTGTCGCCGCGCCAGTGCTTCGCGACGAAGTGAGCCGCGAGCCGCGGGATGTCGCTCACGCGATCGCGCAGCGGCGGCACCGTGATCTTGAGGACGTT
>JBBJLY010000490.1:0-2938 GCA_037720695.1 Kofleriaceae bacterium
CGAGCTCGATCCACAGCTCGTGATCGCGGTACCAGCGCTCGAGCCGGTCGTGGATTGCCTGGTCGTCCGGTGCCGAGCCATGTGCGAGCTCGAGCGTGCGCTGTACGCCCTTGAGATCGCCCGCGGCTTCCCACATCGCCGCCAGCTTCATCGCGATCTCGGGCGCCTTCTCGGGCGTCTCGACCGCGAGCAGGCGCTCCATCAGCACCGCACCCTCGCGCGGGTTGTCGTGCTCGCCGAGCAGGCGGACGACCCGGCGGAGGATCTCGCGATCATCGGACGCGACGATCAGCGCGGCGCGGTAGACGCGGACCGCATCGGGCGAGCCGGTCTTCTCGAGCAGATCGCCGAGTCGGGTGGCGACGTCGACCGTCGAATCGCGATGGCCGCGGCGCTGCGCATCCTCGAACCGCGACCACAGGAACTCCGCGATCCCGTCGTCGTCGCCGAGCTCGCGCAGCGTGGACTCGTAGAGCTCCGCGGCCTCGAGGTTGTCGGCATCGTCGGTCAGCGCGTCGCGCAGCACGTCGAGTGCGTCGTGGTAGCGCTTCAGGTTCTCGATCAGGAACCGGGCGTGCTCGAGGCGCAGCGCGTTGCGCTCCCCCGCGGTCACCAGGTTCGGGAGCGTCGACGAGATGACGCTGCCCAGGCGGTCGCCGTCGCCGAGCTCGCGATAGATCGTGAGCAGCGGCTGCCAGATCGCGCGATCGTCGGGCTTGCGCTCGCGCAGGAACTCGTAGACCTCGGCGGCGAGGTCGACGCGGCGGTGGGCGAGGGCGCGGGTCGCGATCCGCATCGCGAGGCCGTCGATCTGCTCGGCGGAATCGGCGTTGGCGATCGGCGCGATCTCGTAGGTCAGATCACGCGCCTGCGTCAGATCACCGGCGGCGAGCCGGCGCTCCGCGAGCGCGAGGACGGCCCACGGGGCACTGCCGAGGCCGTCGACGGTGTCGCGCGCGGCCGCGACCGCACGGACGAGCAATGCCTCGGCGCGCTGGTCCTGGCCCGCGTCGACCGCGACGTCGACCGCCTCGCGGATCTGCTGGGTCGACGCATTGGGCACCGCGGCGCGGCGCTCGAGGAAGTCGAGCAACAGCTCGCCGTCCCCACCGTTGCGCGCGACGCGCTCGAACATCGCCAGCACGCGCTCGTCGGTGTGCTCGCTGGCCGTGGCCTGCTTGAGCAGCCGACCGGCCTGTGCCCACCGCGGCTCGGCCGCGAACGCACGCTCCAGCAGCTCGAAGCCCTGCTTCTTGCGGGACTCGCTACCGAGGAAGATCTCGGCGAGCCGATACAGGGCGTCGACCTGGGCCGGTGTCGGCTCGGTGTCGGTGCCCGCGAGCTCGAACATCTTGTCGAGCGTGCGTGCCTGCTCGGCGGTGTCGCCGAGCGAAGCCGCCACGCGGGCCTGGGCGTAGAACGCCTCGGCCAGCCGCTCGCCGAGGATCTCGACGCGGCGGTACAGGCTGGCGGCGGCCTTGAGGTCGTTCGCGTCCTGCTCGAGCGCCTCGCCAGCGCGCATCAACAGATTCGCGATCAGCGGCGGATCGTCCTTGCGGCGCAGTCGATCGACGACGGAGTCGACCGCGTCGACGAACCGCTTGGTCTGGTTGGTCCGCTTCGCGAGCTCGCGGGCGCGCTCGTGGAGATCGGTCCGCGACGGCATGACGCCGATCGCGCGGATCAACGCGTCGAGCGCCTCCGAGCCACGCCCGAGTTGCGTGTCCAGCGCCTCGCCCATGTCGCTCAGCAGCCGGGCCTGGCTGTGCGCGTCGGGGTTGGTCGCCAGGCGCTTCTCGAGCACCTTGAGCAGGAGCTCGCCCTCGTTGTGGGCGATCAGCGAGCGCCGCAGGCGCCGGACCTCGGCATCCGACGAGATCGCGGTCTCCATCGCGGACTCGAGCAGCTCCTTTGCCTGGTCGTTCTCGTTGCGCGACGCCGCGAGCGTGTGGAGCTCGAACAGCACCTCGCTCGCGCCGACCGCATTCTCGTCGTCGCCCGGCGGCTGGCGCCGCACCACGAGGAGCAGGGCGCGGTACGTGCGCTCCGCCTTCTCGTGCTGGCCCGAGGTCCGCGCCATCTCGGCGAGCTCCTTCTGGATCGCCGCGTTCGAGACGTCCATCTTGGACGCCGACTCCATCTCGGTCATCGCCTCGTCGAGCTTGCCCTCGGCTTGCGCGACGCGCGCGAGCTCGACGTGCAGCGCGGCGCGCTCTGGCGAGCGGCGGCGGCCGAAGTCATTGATCAGCTCGGTCAGCGCCGCGCGCGCCTCCGGCAGCTTGCCGGCGACACGCTGGCCGATCGCGAGCGCGGAGCGCAGCTCCTTGTCTGTCGGGTCGAGCGACAGCGCCATCTCGAGCGCCGGGATCGCCTTGGCTGGCGCGTCGAGCTTGGTCAGGTAGATGCTGGAGGCCTCGCGCGCGAACTCGCGAGTCAGCTTGTCGTCCTTGAGCAGCGGCAGGCTCCGCGTCAGGTGGCGCGCGAGCGGCTCGTACTGCTCGGCCTTGCGATAGAGGTCCGCGAGCAGGGTGCGGAGCTCGATCGCGGACTCCTTGTCGTCGAGGTTGACCTCGATCGCAGCGATCGCGCGGTCAGGCTGGTTCGCCGACAGGTGCGCCTTTGCGAGCTGCGACACGACGTGCAGCCGCTCACCCTGCGGCACGGTGCCGAGCAAGCTCTCGAGCCACGGCACGGCCTGCGCCGGCTGGCTGCGCTCGAGGTTCAGCCGCGCGAGCGCACGCAGCGAGTCGCTGGTCGGGGCAAGTGCGACGACCCGGCGGTGACCGCTGATCGCACGCTCGACCTCCTTCGTATCGTTCTCGGCTACGGCGGCGTAGCGCGCCCACAGCTTCGCGGCCCGCGGCATCTCGCTCGCGGTCTCGAGGCGCTGGGCCTGCTGCTCGAGCAGATCGGCGAGCGACCGATGCTGACCCTTGCT
>JBBJLY010000060.1:0-35252 GCA_037720695.1 Kofleriaceae bacterium
CCACGATTCCAACGCGATGGGCGAGGACGATGCCAGTGGCACCGCGTTCGATCTCGGGACGACGATCCGCGTCACCGAGCTCGTGAACCTCGGCCTCTCGGCGCAGAACTTGTGGAGCAGCGAGAAGTCGGCCCAGTTCCCGCGTGCGGCCGGCGGCGGCGTCCTGGCTCGCCCGATCCCGACGATCACGCTCAGCTTCGACATGCGATGGAAGCTCGAGGACGAGGGCGGGCTGCGCTACGGCGGTGGCGCCGAGTGGTTCCTCAGCGGCTCGGGCGGCAAGACCGGCTATCCGATCCGAGTCGGCGGCTTGCGCGACAACGCGCTCGGCTCCACCTATGTCAGCGGCGGCATCGGGATGGCCGGGATGTCGTGGGGCATCGACGTCGGTGCGCGCCGCCAGGTCAAGGGCGGCGACGACACCATGATCCTCGCCAGCATGCGCTTCTTCGGCCCCCGCGAGCCTGCACCTCGCGTCGAGTAGCGAGCGCGCGCGCACGCTCTCTGGCACGCCGAGCATGCGACTCGAGCCCGGGCACGTGCGATGCAACCGCGCGTGGCATGAAGATCAGAGGACGACTGCTCGGCACGAACATCCCCGGCGGCGAACGCATCGCCAGTGGCCTCGTCGGTGGCGCGCTGACCGCGTTTGGCGCGTCGCGGCGCTCGCTCGGCGGGATCGCGATCGCAGCTGCCGGCGGTGCGCTCGTGCTGCGCGCGCTGTCTGGCCGATGCCCGGCCTACCGGGCGCGTGCATTGAGCAAGGGCATCCAGGTGCGGCGCGCGATCACGATCCAGGCGAATCCGGACGAGATCTACAAGGTGTGGCGTGACCTCACGAACCTCCCGCGGTTCATGCAGCACGTGCGCTCGGTGACGATCGAGAGCCCGACCGTGTCGCGCTGGGTGGTCAACGAGGGACCCAAGGAGCTCGTGTGGCGTGCCGAGATCGTCGAGGACGTGCCGGGCCAGCTCCTGCGCTGGCGCTCGCTGCCCGGGGGTGACATCACGAACAACGGGGGGATCGAGCTGCGGAAGGCGCCCGGCGATCGCGGCACCATCGTCGAGGTCAAGCTGCACTACTTGCCACCCGGCGGCGTGGCCGTCGCCGCGGCGCTGCACGGCTTCCTGCGCAAGCTGACGGGCGTCCAGGTCGGCAAGGAGCTCGCGCGACTGCGTCAGCTCCTCGAGACCGGCGAGATCGCGACGGGCGCCTGCCGCAAGTCCGATCTCGATGCCGACGAATCGATCGCGACCGCAGACGAGCTCGGGCGCGCGATGCCAGCCCCGGCGATGTCGGCCGCAACCTCGGGCTACGAAGGCGGTGCGCGATGAAGGCGGTGGTCTGGCACGGCAAGCAGGATCTCCGCGTCGAGCGGGTGCCCGATCCGTCGATCGTGAATCCCCATGACGCGCTGGTGCGCGTTACCGCCACAGCGATCTGCGGATCGGATCTCCATCTTTACAACGGCTATATCCCGGCGATGAAGCCCGGCGACATCATGGGCCACGAGTTCATGGGCGAGATCGTGGCAACCGGTAGCGCCTGCGAGCAGGTGACGGTCGGTGACCGCGTGATCGTGATGTGTGGCATCTCGTGCGGACGCTGCTGGTTCTGCAAGCACGAGCTCTACTCGGCCTGCGACAACACCAACCCGTCCGGCAGTCAGGCCGCGCTCGAGATCGCGTATGGCCACGCGGGCGGCGCGCTGTTCGGCTACTCGCACTTGATGGGCGGCTACGCGGGCGGGCAGGCCGAGTACGTGCGCGTGCCGTTCGCCGATGTCGGCTGCGTCAAGGTTCCGTCGCAGCTCACCGACGAGCAGCTGCTGTTCCTGACCGACATCTTCCCGACCGGGTGGATGGCGGCCGAGAACTGCAACATCCAGCCGGAGGACACGATCGCCGTGTTCGGTGCCGGCCCCGTCGGGCAGTTCGCGATCAAGAGCGCGTTCATGCAGGGCGCCGACCGCGTGATCTCGATCGACTCGGTGCCGGAGCGCCTGAAGATGGCGGCAGACCAGGGGGCGATCATCGTCGACGAGACGCACGGCGACGTGCTCGCGCGGATCGAGGAGCTGACCGGTGGACGTGGGCCCGACGCGGCGATCGATGCAGTCGGCATGGAGGCCCACGGCATGGGGCTCCAGGGCGCTTACGACAAGGTGAAGCAGGCGATGCGTCTGGAGACCGACCGGATGTCAGCGCTTCGTAATGCGATCATGGTGTGCCGCAAGGGCGGGACGGTCTCGATCCCCGGCGTCTACGGCGGCCTGGTCGACAAGTTTCCGATCGGCGCGGCGTTCGGGAAGGGGCTGACGCTGAAGATGGGCCAGACCCACTTCCATCGTTACGCGAAGGGACTCCTCGAGCGCGTCAAGTCCGGCGAGGTGGACCCATCGTTCGTGATCACCGATCGGATCACGCTCGACGAGATCCCTGCTGCGTTTGCGAAATTCAACGGAAAACACGGAGGCTGTATCAAGGTCGTCGCCCGGCCTTGAGCTTGCAGCACACCGAGTCATGTGGCTCATGATCCAGCGGATGCTGGCCGGTGTCGGCCGCAGGGTCCGCTCGTTTTCAGAGCAACCGCGCCGGGTTTTGCGCCGGCGCCCAACCGGGGAAAAGCCGCGGTAGGCGAGCGCCGACGCTCGGTGCGTCGGCTCGCACGCTCGCATTCACCACACATGGTCGCCTCAGCCCGCGCCGTTTCCTCTGTCGCCAGTGGTTTGCCGTTTGGCGATGTGCCGTGGGGTACCAACCTGTGTCAGCTGCACCAGACGTCGCAAGAGTTGCTGGACGCGCACGTCCCGTTCCTCGCGGCGGGCCTCGCGAACAACGAGCGATGCGTGTGGGTCACCGGACCGGCGGTCGCGCCAGCGGACGCAAAGGCGGCACTGGCGGTGCTCGCTCGCGACGTGGAGCGCGACTTCGTGTCCGGTCAGCTGGTGCTCGTCGAGTCGCATCCAGATGACTGGTTCGCAGAGATCGATCGCGCGCTCGCGTCCGGGTACACCGGCCTGCGACTCGCGACGAGTGCGCTGCTTCCCGCGGATCTGCGCGGGTTGCGTGAGCGGCCGTTCGTCGCACTCTGCAGCTATCCGCTCGATCGCTGCAGTCGGGACGAGCTCGCGGAGTTGCTCCGTCATCACGAGAGTGCGCTGATCCGCCGTGGCAGTTCCTGGGACCGGATCCGGTCGGTCACCTCGGCGCTCGCGCTCGTGCGCCCGCCAATCGGTCAGAGCCGGGTGTCGAAGGTTCACAGCGTCGAGTTCTACGAGCGTGCCTCGTTTCCCGCAGCGGCGGTGGCCGCCCGGATCGCCGACGGTCTGGAGCGCGAGCTCGCGAGCGGTGCACTCGCACGGCCCGCACACCTCGACGCGATCCGATCCGCGCTCGAACCTCGGATCGATGTCGCCGCACGGATCGCCGCGGGTCAGCTCGTCCTGATCGACGCCCTGGCGGTGCGTGCCGCGATCTGCGCCGCACATGGCTCGTACGTCCCGCTCGAGGCGATGGTGGCGACGCCGGTGCGAGCGCAGGCCCGTCAGTTCGGTCGGGTGCAGCTATATGGCGAGCTCGTGGACGTGTTCGTCCAGGCCGGTGATCGGCCCGGCGCGATCGCGCTCGAGCGCTGGTGGAATCGCGAGCTCCAGGACCATCCGGTCGAGCTCCACTGCGCCTATCAGGTCGAGTCGTTCGGGGATGCCGACAGTCTGCACGCGTTCCACCACGTGTGCGAGGAGCATGCGGCGGTCGAGCCCGTCGGCGCGGAGCTCCGACAGGTCACCGCCGTGCTCGCTGCCGAGTCAGCGCGCCGCGCCGCGTTCGAGACCGCTTACGAGGGCTCGCGGATCGTGGAGCATCATACCCGGCAGCACCTCGTCGCTCTCCAGCGCGTGACCTCGGCGCTGTGCGAGGTCGCGACCCTCTCGGAGGTGGCCGCCGTGGTCGCAGCGGAGGTCCAGCAGATGTTCGGCGCCAGCAAGCTCGCGCTCGCGATCGGGCCAGAGCTGACGCTGCTGCGCGGTGTGACTACGCCCGAGGACGTGGGCGTGCTCGTACAGGGGCTCGCGCGCCTCCCTGCATCGTGGGGATCCCCAACCCACGCCACCGCATGGTTGGGCGCGCGGGGTGTCGCGGTGCTGCCGCTCGTCCTACGACCGGACGCTCGCGTCGGGACCCTGGTGCTCGGGTTCGCGGGTCGCGTCCCGGTCGAGCCCGAGATCCGCTTGCTCGCGGAGGACGTGGCGCATCAGCTCGCGCTGACGATCGCGCGCGCAGGAACGCACGAGGAGGTCGAGCGCGAGCGCGAGCGCGCCGAGGCGGCGATCGCGGCCAAGGATCAGTTCCTCGCGATGCTCGGGCACGAGCTGCGCAACCCGCTCTCTCCGATCCTGACCGCGACCCAGCTGATGTTGCTGCGCGCACCGGACGCATGCGTCAAGGAGCGCACGATCATCGAACGCAGCGTCGCGCACATGGTCCGGCTGGTCGACGACCTGCTCGACATCTCCCGGATCACCAGCGGCCGGGTCGAGCTCGCGCGCCAGCACCTCGAGCTCGCCGGCGTCATCACCGACGCGCTCGAGCGGATCGGCACCCTAATTGCGGAGCGCTCGCACCGCGTGACGGTCGATGTCGCCGAAGGCCTGACGCTCGAGGCCGACCCGATCCGGCTCGCGCAGGTCGTCGGCAATGTGCTGAACAACGCGGCCAAGTACACCAAACCCGGTGGCGAGATCGCGATCACGGCGCGGCGGTGCGGGGACGAGATCGAGCTCGCGATCGTGGACACCGGCATCGGCATTTCGCCCGATCTCCTGCCGCGGGTGTTCGAGATGTTCGTCCAGGGTCCGCAGAGTGTCGATCGTCCGAAGGGCGGGCTCGGACTCGGGTTGACGATCGCGAACAAGATCTTGGAGCTGCATGGCGGGACGATCCGCGCCGAGAGCGGCGGAACGAACCTCGGGAGTCGCTTCGTGATCACCTTGCCTACGCAACCTGAACAACAACCTGCCGCCGCCGAGCTACCGGCACTCGAGACCGGCAAGCGCCGGATCCTTGTCGTCGACGACAACGAGGACGCCGCGTGGCTTCTCGCCGAGGGCCTGCGGATGGGTGGACACGACGTCCGCGTCAGCCACGATGGGCTCGAGGCGCTCGAGCTGGCGCGCGAGTTCCTGCCGCAGATCGCGTTTCTCGATGTCGGGCTGCCCGGGATCGACGGCTACACGCTCTGCGAGCACCTGTGTGCGCTATCGGTCCGGCCCAAGGTCGTCGCGGTGACCGGCTACGGTCAGGACGCGGATCGCGACCGCGCGCGTGCGGCCGGCTTCGACCTGCATTTCGTGAAGCCGGTCAGCCTTCGCGAGATGCAGAGTGCGGTCGAGACGTTTTCGAAATGATCACGCGCGCGGCATGGGTGGTACGTGCAGTGCAGCTATGGTTCGCGCGTGAAGGCGCTCGACCTGATCTCGCGATATCGGACCGTGCGTCACCGCTCGGCGAGCGTCTGTGCGCCGCTCTCGGTTGAAGATCACGCGCTGCAGTCGATGCCGGATGCGAGCCCCGCTCGCTGGCACCTCGGGCACACGAGCTGGTTCTTCGAGACGTTCGTGCTCTCACCGCTCGGCGAGCGGCCTCATGACGAGCGCTGGAACGTCGTGTTCAACAGTTACTACGACGGCGCCGGCCCGCGGATGGATCGCGCGCGGCGGGGGCTCGCCAGCCGGCCGTCGCTCGATGACGTCTACGCCTACCGCGCGGCGGTGGACGACCGCATCGCGCGCGCGCTGAACGAGGGCCGGGTCGACGACAGCGCCGCGTTCAAGATCGAGCTCGGCCTGCACCATGAACAGCAGCACCAGGAGCTGCTGCTGACCGATCTCAAGCACGCCTTTGGCACCCAGCCACTGCAGCCGGCGTATCGCGAGGACCTCGAGCGCCGCGAGCGCGGCACGATCGAGCCGCTGTCGTGGCAGTCCTTCGACGGCGGCATCATCGAGATCGGCGCCGCCGCCGCGGGCTTCGCGTTCGACAACGAGCGGCCGCGCCATCGCGTGGTGGTCGAGCCGTTCCAGCTCGCGCACCGGCCGGTGTGCAACGCGGAGGTGATCGCGTTCATCGCCGAAGGCGGGTACGACGATCCGCGGCTCTGGCTGTCCGACGGGTTCGCGACCTCGCAGCGTGAAGGCTGGCGCGCACCGCTGTACTGGGACGCGCGTGATGGCGAGTGGTGGACCTACGATCTCGCCGGGCTGCGCGCGGTCGATCCGTCGGAGACCGCGTGTCACCTGTCGTATTACGAGGCCGACGCGATCGCACGCTGGGCTGGCGCGCGGCTCCCGACCGAGGCCGAGTGGGAGCATGCGACGACGGGCCTGCAGCCACGCGATGGCAATTGGGCCGACGACGATCGCCTGCATCCAGTCGCCGCGCGCGGTGCGGAGCTGACGCAGCTGTTCGGCGACGTCTGGGAATGGACGCAGAGCGCGTATGCGGGCTATCCCGGGTTTCGCCCGCTCGGCGGCGCGCTCGGCGAGTACAACGGCAAGTTCATGTCCGGGCAGATGACCCTGCGCGGCGGTTCGTGCCTGACGCCGCGCGGCCATGTCCGCGCGAGCTACCGCAACTTTTTCCCGCCGTCCGCGCGCTGGCAGATGACCGGCATGCGCCTGGCCCGTGACCGCAACGCAAGAGGTGAACGATGATGGAGCTCACTGCCCGATCGCCACGGACCGACGATCAAGACGACGTGCTGGCCGGGCTGCTCGCCCCCCACAAGCACCTCCCCGTCAGGTTGCTGTACGACGCCACCGGTGCCGAGCTGTTCAACAAGATCACGACGCTCGACGCGTACTATCCGACGCGCTCGGAGCACGAGCTGATGGACGATCATCTGTTCTCGATCGCGCAGCAGATCGGGCCCGAAGCGCGGATCATCGAGCCCGGCGCTGGCGAGGGCATCAAGCCGCGCAAGCTGCTGCGTGCGCTCGAGCGACCGTCGAGCTACGTCGCGATCGACGTCGCGCACGACCAGCTGCAGCGGATGGCCGGCAAGTTGCGCCAGGAGATGCCGCACCTCGAGGTCCAGACCCTGACCGCCGACTACACGCAGCCGTTCGAGCTCCCGGTGCCGCAGCATGCGTGGCGCTGTTCGACGGTGTTCTTCCCTGGCTCGACGATCGGCAACTTCGAGCCCACCGATGCGCGCGCGTTCCTCGCGCTGCTCGGCCGGGTCGCCGGCGACAATCGAATGCTGTTACTCGGCGCTGATGCGACCCGCGATCCCGGGGCGCTCGAGCGTGCCTACAACGACGAAGCTGGCGTCACCGCCGCGTTCAACAAGAATGTCCTCGAGCACCTCAACCGCACGCACGGCGCCACGTTCGAGCTCGACGCGTTCGAGCATCGCGCGGTGTGGAACAGCGGCGCATCGCGCGTCGAGATGCACCTGGTCAGCAAGCATCGCCAGCTGGTGCGCGTCGGTGGCCGCGTGATCACGTTCGCGCCGGGCGAGTCGATCGTGACCGAGCACTGCTACAAGCACACGCCGGAAGCGATGCAGGCGCTGCTCGGTGCTGCCGGTTGGAAGACGCGCCGCGTGTTCACCGCCGCGCGGCACCCGTACCGGCTGTGGCTGTGCGAATCGATGTAGAGTCGCGCCCGTCATGGCCAAGCAAGACCCGTCGGTGCTCACCGATGCCGCCGCTGCGTTTGACGCCGAGCTGTCCAGCTACACGCGCCTCGGCGAGCTGTTCCTGAAGACGCCGCTGTCGAGCGTGAAGCACCTCGAGCGCGCGAACACGACGCTCGCCGAGATCGCGGCATGCGAGGAGCGGCTACAAGCCGCAGGTCAGACGCTGGTCCAGGCGCTGTCGCGGTCGCGCGCTCACCAGGAACAACTCGCGACCCAGGTCGTCGCGCACGTGCCCGAGGTGCAGGCCCGCAACACGCGCCTGCAAGAGCTGATGGCCGAGCTCGCCGGCGTCGCGGGCGAGGTCGGCAACCTCAACAACGTGATCAGCGCGAAGGGCGGCAATGGCGATGCCACCGCGGGCCCGACTGCCGCCGACGCACGCGATGTCTCCGCGACGGTGCTCGCGCTGTCGTCACGCGCCGAGGCGCTCGGCAACACTGCCCACGTGGCCGAGTTCGAGGAGCTCGCGACCCAGGCCCACGCGCTTCACCAGCGGCTGCAGGCGATCGGCAAGAAGCTCGCGCTCGTCGGCGGCTCGTAGCGATCAGCCAGCGATCAGCCAACGCCGAGGCGCGCTGCGGCGGCACGCGCGGCATGTTCGAGCTGCGGGATCACGCCGGCGGCGACGTGCTCCGGCATCCCATGCGGCCCGAGCCCGACGAGCGGCGGCGCGAGTGTGTGCATCTCGAGCGGACCGATCTCGTACGACAGGCCCGCGAGCTGCGGCCCCGTCCAGCCATTGCGCAGCGCGGAGAACAGCGCGACGCGCGATTCGGCGACGCCACCCACGCACTCGAACGGCGTGTGCTCGCCGAGGCCGAGCAGCTGACGGAGATGGAGCAGATTGCGCGGGTCCTCGCCGATGTCGCCGGCAAACGTCGCGCGCACGATGTCCGCTGGCAGGTGTGCCGCCATCTGCAGCCAGACATACGTGCACTTCGCGCACGTGCCGCACCACGGCTTGCGCACGTTGCACGAGTGCGTGAGTGGCGCGAGCACCGCGTCGCGGGACAGCAGCTCGAAGATCACCTCGTCGTGCACGGGCTGAAGCACGCTGAAGTAGCGGACGTTCGAGAGCAGCGACGTCTGGATGTACGTGTCGAGCAGCCGCTCGGCATCCCAGCCTTTGCCCCACTGGTGATTGACGGGCTCGCTGCCCCACTCGAGGTTCGCCGTATTGGCGCCGCGCTCGTGCGCGACCACGAGACCGCGATAGCCGCGAGCCAGGGCGAGGGGCAGGGCCGCGAACACCGAGGCCGGCGTCTCGGCGGCGAGGATGTACTTGACGCCGAGCTCGGGCCGGAGTGACGCGACCGGTGCATCGAGCAGATCATCGATCACCCATTGCCGCTCGCCGCGCACGCGACCCGTCACCTGCGCCACGCGCTCGAGCAACGCATGTTGCGGTTCCGCCGCGCCATAGATCGAGTGCGAGTAGCCGAGCGTCGCGAACGACAGGCCCGCGCGCTCGAGCAGCTTCGCGCCGACCAGGCTGTCCTTGCCGCCGCCGCAGAATGCGAGCAGCTCGACCTCCCCGTCGGGCACGCGCGCAGGTGATGGTCCTGGCGATGGTGCGTCGGCAAACTGTGGCCCTTCGTAGTGCGGGAGATCATGCTCCCACCGCCACTGCGCCCACACATTCCGAAACACCGTACGCCACGTAGCGATCAGCTCGGGGGTAAGATAGCGGGCGTACCGTCCGAGCTCCATCACGTCGGGGCGCAGGCTGCAGGCGGCATTGAGCTGGAACAGCGCGATGTGCACCGCGAGCCGCTCCACGAGATCCTCGCCGTGCCGGCGCGCCAGCTCGCGCAGATCGATCCCCTCGTACCAGACCGTGACGTGGAACCGCAGATCGTCGAGCCGGCAGGTGGCGACGATGTTGTCGGCGCCGCGGTGGACGTCGACCAATCGCAGGACGCGCATCGCGGACAGCCTACCCGACGAGTTGATCGGAGGTCGATGGCGGGGTCATGCTGTTGAATGCCTGCGTGGGACAGCCGTCTCATCAGCTGGCCCCCCCGGCGTAAGCGAAAGGCGCAGCCAATGCGAACCAGATCCTATTTATTCGCGGTCCTCCTCGGCAGTTGCACGGTGCAATCTGGCCCACCACCCCAGTACGGCTACGCGCAATCGCAGCCGCCCGGCCTCGGGCAACAGCCGCCGCAGACGCTGCCGCCCGATCCCTATCCGTCGCAGCCACCGCCGACGCAGCCCGACGCGCCGCCGGTCGAACCGACCTACGAGCCGCAAGGCCCGGTCTATGTCGACGTCACGACCGATGTCGGTGGCGAGGAAGTTCCCGCGGTCGAGATGTTCTACGACCAGCTCGAGCCCTACGGCAGCTGGTACGACGACCGCAGCTACGGCTGGGTGTTCGCACCCTCGCAGGGCGCCTACACGCCGTACACCAACGGCCACTGGAAGCAGACCGATGTCGGCTGGGCGTGGGTCTCGGGCGATCCATTCGGCTGGGCCACCGATCACTACGGCCGCTGGCTGTGGCTGAACCGCTGGGTGTGGAAGCCCGACACCACGTGGGGCCCGGCATGGGTCCAGTGGCGTGTCGGTGACGGCTGGGTCGGCTGGGCCCCGATGGGCTACTCGGACGATACCTACGTTCCCGACGAGCAGTGGCGCTTCGTTCCTGCCGCGCAGCTCACGCAGCGTGACCTCAATCGCCACTACGTGACCTCGAACTGGCACGTCTACCTCCGTGGCACGATCCATCTCGACCGCTACAACCGGCGCAACAAGCGCGTGTGGGTCGCCGGTCCCGACGACGAGTGGCTCCGCCGCCACCGGATCGAGGCGCGCCGCGAGCGCTTCGATGCGCGCGAGCTCGGCCGCTACGATCAAACCCAGCGCCTCGAAGCCGAGCGCCGCGTGCGCGATCGCAACAACCAGTGGAACGATCGCCGCCGCCGCGAGGACCAGGTCCGCCGCGAGATCGAAGGCCGCCAGCGCCGCGAGGAAGAGCGCCAGAAGAAGCTCGCGGAGGAACGCCGCCAGAACAACGACGAGATCCGCCGCCGCCAGGCCGAGGAGCGCCGGATCTCGGACCGCCAGCGCCTCCTCGATCAGCAACAGCGTGAGGCACGCGACAACGCCCAGCGCCAGAAGATCGAGCAGGAGCGCCATCGCCTGGAGGCCGAGCGTGCTCGCTTCGAGCAGGATCAACGCATCAAGGTCGAGCAAGAGCGTCGCCGCCGCGAGGACGACGATCGCCGCCGGCTCGCCGAGCAGAAGCGCCAGCAGGACGAGCTCGACCGCCGTCGCGCCGACGACGCGCGTCGCGCCGACGAGGAGCGCAAGCGCAAGGTCATGGACGATCAGAAGCGCCGGGTCGAGGAAGACCGCCGGCGGGCCGACGAGGACAAGCGGCGCCGCGAAGAGGGCGATCGCAACCGCGTCGAAGCCGACAAGCGCAAGCAAGCCGAAGAGCAGAAGCGCAGGGCCGACGAGGACAAGCGCCGCGCCGATGAAGACAAGCGCCGCCGCGACGAGGACGAGCGCAAGCGCGTCGACGAGGACAAGCGCAAGCAGGCCGACGAGCAGCGCAAGCGTGCCGAGGAGGACAAGAAGCGCGCCGAGACCGAGGATCAGCGCAAGCGCGTCGAGGAAGACCGCCGTCGCAAGGCAGAGGACGACAAAAAGCGGGGCGACGAGCAGAAGCGCCGCGTCGAGGAAGAGCAGCGCAAGCGCGGCGAGGAGCAGAAGAAGCGCTCCGACGATGACCAGAAGCGCCGCGTCGAGGAGGACAACAAGCGCGAGGAGCAGCGCAAGAAAGCCGACGAGGATCGCAAGCGCAGCGAGGACGACCGCAAGAAGCGGGTCGAGGACGAGCAGAAGCGCCGCGCCGAGGAGCAGAAGAAGCGCGAGGACGAGAACAAGAAGCGCGAAGAAGAGCGCAAGAAGCGGCCCTGAGCACACGTTAAGCCTTTCTTAAGGTGGCGTGACTATTCTGAGGAGCCGTGACTGCCGAGCGGATCCTCGTGATGGAAGACGACGCGCCCCTCGGCGCGCAGATCGTCGAGCACCTGCGCGGCGCCGGATGGGAGCCGTTGTGGTGGACCGAGGGCCGCGCACCCTCGGCGGGCGTGCTCGCATCACTCCAGCTCGTGATCCTCGATCTCATGCTCCCCGGGACGCATGGCCTCGACGTGCTGAAGGCGGTGCGCGCGGCCTCCGAGGTGCCGGTCCTGGTGCTGTCGGCGCGTAACGCGACCGAGGACAAGGTGCGCGCGCTGAGGCTTGGCGCCGATGACTACATGACGAAGCCGTTCTGGCCGCAGGAGCTGGTGGAGCGCGTGCGGGCGCGGTTGCGGCGCCCGTCGATGGCGAGTGGAGACGTGTTGACGCTCGGCGAGCTATGCGTCGATGTCACTGCCGCCGAGGTCCGGGTGGCGGGCCGCGCCGTGGAGTTGACGCGCGTCGAGCTCGCCCTGCTCGTCGCCCTGGTGCGGCGGCGCGGACACGCGGTCACCCGTGAGTGGCTCGTCACCAACGTGCTCGATCCGGATCGCGAGGGGACGGCGCGCACGTTGGATGTGCACGTGTCACGCCTGCGCAAGAAGCTCGGCGACGGCGTCGCGATCGAGACCGTGTGGGGCATCGGGTACCGGCTGCGAGATCGCGACGAGCGATGAAGCTGCGCAGCCGGATCGCGGTGACGACGCTGCTGATCGCGGGACCCGTCCTGGTGCTGGTCGTCTGGCTACGCACGCGCGGGTTCGAGGAGGCCGAGTCGGAGGTGACGATCCGCGCGGTGACGGAGTACATGACTCGTGGCGGACGAGCGGAGTGCGAACGCGCGCCGGCGACCTGGCAGGAGCATCCCGAACGACCGGTGCCGTTGCCGCTCGGACGCGACGGCGACCAGCACATCGCCTACACCCTTCCGCCGGCGGCCAGGCCGCATCTGCAGCACATCGGGTCGTTCGCGTATGACAAGCATCTCGTTCCCGCGAGCCGCGAGGCGCCGCAAATTCGCGAGGAGCTACGCGAACAGCTCGCACGTGCGTCGATCGCGATCCACCGGACCACCGACGAGCCACCATTGCTCGAGGTGCTGGTGCGTATGCCGTGGCCAGACGGACCCTGCGCGGTGGTGCTTGTCCGGAGGCCGGACTTCCGACCGGACGACTCGTTGCTCGCACTCGTGCCGATTCGCATCTGGGCGCCGGTGCTGCTGATCGTGCTCGTGGCGGTGGTGTTTGGCGTCGGTCCGGCCGTGCGACGCCTCCGGTTGCTCGCGCGGGAGGTCCGTGCTGCCGCGCGGGCTGGCTACGACACGCAGGTCGGGGTGCGAGGCGGGGACGAGATCGCTGATCTCGCGCTGGCCTTCAACGACGCCGGCCGCGAGATCCGCGGTCGGATGGAGGCGCAGGAGCGCCGCGAGCGCACGCTGCGCGAGTTCCTCGACAACACCACGCACGACGTGATGACACCGCTCACCGTGCTGCAGGGACACCTCGCCGGGCTCGCGCAGCGCGCGTCGCCGGACCAGCTCGCACGGATCGCGTTGGCGATGGACGAGGCGCACTACATGGCGGCGCTGCTCCACCACCTCGCGCTCGCCGCGAAGCTCGAGGCTGGCGAGCCGTCGGTCGCCCACGATCCGCTCGAGCTCGACGCGCTGATCGTTCGCGTCGTCGCGCGGCACGTGCCGATCGCGCGAAATCACGGCATCGCTCTCGATCATGCCACCCCAGAGGTCCCGCTGATCGTCAACGGCGACGTGACGCTGGTCGAGCAGGGCGTGAGCAACCTGGTGCTGAACGCCGTCCAGCACGGCGTGCGCGGGGGCCACGTCGCGGTCGCGCTCGATCGCGAAGGCGATCGGTTTCGCATCCGCATCGTCGACGACAACCCGGGCGTCTCCGACGACGATCTGGCGAAGCTCGTGGAGCGGGGGACCCGTGGCAACGACGCGCGCACGCGTAGCCCGGCGGGTCGTGGCCTCGGGCTCGATATCGCCTACCGGGTCGTGCACCGGCAAGCCTGGACCCTGGTCCTCGCGCGCAACCAGCCCCACGGTCTGTGCTTCACGATCTCGGGCCCACTCGCGCCTTAACATCTTCGCAAGGTGTCCCGAGTCCAATCGGGCATGATGAATCGAGTCCTCACGATCGCGGCGATCGCATCCAGTACCGCGCGTGCGGACGGCCTCACCGCGACGCCGTACCTGCACGCAAACATTGGCGACGTGGAGATCCGCCGCGGAGGCCCCGGCCTCGCGCTCGGCTACACGCGGGGCTGGCTGGGAGTCGAGCTCGACCTCGACCGTCACCACCACTTCTACAAGGACGCGGTCCTCACCTCGGTCCCAAATTCCTGCGTTCCGGGCGTGATGGGTCCGTGCATCGATAGCGACACCGACGCGTGGATCATGACCGCGAGCGCGATCGCGTTCGCGCCGCTCGCGACCGACACGCGCTGGCGCTTCTACGGCACCGCGGGTGCCGGCGTCATCCACGCGTGGATCCACGACGCGGGCGAGTACAACAGTGACCAGACCTTGCCGACCGCGTCACTGGGCATCGGTGCATCGTTCTGGCCAAAGCCGTGGCTCGGCTTCCGCGCCGATGTCCGCTATTTTCACGCCTTTGTCGACGAGGCCGACCCCGACGGTGGTTACGCGAGCGACTACGACTTCGCGCGCCTCGCCCTCGGCGTGACGTTCGCGCCGTTCTGACCACGGTGGGTCGCCCAGAATCTTGCCGCACGGCCTGCCGAGCTCGTGCACGGTCGGCGGAGAGCGCGTAGTGTCGCTGCCATGCGACGCAAGGGAAGCTGCCTGTGCGGTGCGCTCAGGTATGAGGTCGACGGGGATTTCGATGGCGTCTGGATGTGTCACTGCTCAAACTGCCGCAAGGCGAGCGGAGGCACCGGCAACACCATTGTGATCGTCCCTCGCGAGCGGTTTCGGTGGCTCAGCGGCGAACATCACCGGGTCACCTTCGCACTGCGGCCGACGTACACGATCACGCGTTGCAAGACCTGCGGGACACCGCTGCCGGCCGAGGAAGATGAGCACAACGTCTACCTCACGTCCGGCACGCTCGATGATCCGTTGGGCGTCGGAATCAAGAACCACATCTTCTACGGTTCGAGATCCGACTGGGACAGGGATGCGGACGGCGCGCGCTACTTCGTGGAGCGCTCGTCGGGACCCGAGTGCGCGGATGGTGTCGACGGGCACGAGCTCCGTCCGGTGCAGACCGAACAGCCAAAACCGGCCTGAGCAGACGCGAGCGCGGCCAATTCAAATCGGTCGCGCCGAGCCGTTCGCCGGCTACTGCTTTGGCAGCAGCTTGCCGAGCATCTGCTCGAGCGTCGCGTTGACCTCGGCCTGCGATGCATTGCGCAGCCGGCCGAGCTCGAACACCTGATCGATCGCGGGGTCGTGATGCAGGCCCTTGCGGTCGAGCTTCATCCGCACCTTGAGGTTGGCGCCGAGGTACTCGATCTCGAGCTTGATGCTGTTGACGCCCCACTCCTTGGCCATGTGCGCGGGTGGGCGGAACATGCCCTCGAACCGCTGGCCACCGGGCTGCGAATCGAGGTCTTCGACCCGGTAGTCCATCGCGCCGAGTGCATCGCGCAGGCGATCGATGTCGGGGTTGCGCATCGTGATCGGGATCATCGCGTCGATGTCGACCGCCCAGTTGATGTCGACCTGGCCGCGGATCTCCCACTGCACATCGCGGCTCGAGCCCGAGGTGCCCGGCGGGACGCGGAGTGCGAACGGCAGGGGGAGCACGTCGCCGTTCTTCGCTTTCCATGGACCCTGGCGGACGAGCACGCGGTCCCAGACGTGGCCGGACTTGGAACCCTTGCGGTGCATCTCGACGAGCTCGACCACGATCGACGCGACGTTCTCGCTATCGAGCGCTGTGAATTCGACGTAGCCATCGATGTTGGCGCCGCACCAGTGAGTCTCCTGGCGTAGCGCGAGCAGCAGCACACCGTTGTCGTTCGAGCCCTGCTTGCGATACGAGAACTCCGAGGGCATGGGTGTCGACGCGCCACCGGCGGACAGGCTGGCGCTGGTGCCCGGCGCGGGTGGGGCCTGGAACGAGAGCGGCGGCGGAGGGGCGGCGGTGCCGGCCTCGACCGCCTGTTGACGCTGTGCGATCAGGGCCTTCAGCTCGGCCGGAATCTCGGTGGCCATGACGGTGGCCTTGCCGGTGATCGGCCAGGTGACACCGAGCGGCACATGGCCGAGCCATACCTGCTGACCGGGCTGGATGGCGATCGGCTCCTGGCCGAGGCTCTTGCCGTCGACCCACGTGCCGTTCGCCGAGCCGAGGTCGCGGATGTACGCCGCGCCGTCCTGCCACCACAGCTCTGCGTGTCGGCGGGACAGCGTCGGGTTGGCGTCGGCGAGCTGGCAGGACTGCGGGTCGCGACCCGCGTAGATGCGTGCGTTCTGCCCATCCAGGCTGACCTGGGCCTGTCCCAACACGAGGTTCACGCTCATACCTGGAACGGTAACACCGGACCTCCGTGTTATGGATGCGACGTGAGTACCGAAGATCAATCCGCGGATTCGCCGGCACCACACGAGTCACTTCCCGGCGTGATTCCGAAGCCGCCCGGCACCAAGGAGTTCACGATCCGCGCGGTGATCGCCGGCGTGATCGTCGCCGCGATCATGGGCGCGTCGTATCCGTACGTGGTGCTGAAGCTCGGCTTCGGACCCAACGTGTCCGTGGTCGCCGCGTTCTTCGGCTACCTGTTCCTCGGCATCTTGTTCCGGAACTTCAACCGCTGGGAGAACAACATCGTCCAGACGGCGGGCACGTCGGCCGCGCAGACCGCGTTCATGTGCGTGATCCTGGCGGCGTTCGACTTTCTCGCGAAGGTCCCGTCGCTCAATTACTCGTTCGCACCCTCCGTCCTGGAGTCGTTCCTGTGGTTGACCGCGGCGAGCGTGCTCGGCATCTTGCTGGCGGTCCCGCTGCGAAATCACTACGTCGTCGAGGAGAAGCTGACGTACGCCGACGGCGTCGCCGCGGCCGAGACCATCATCGTGCTCGACGCACGCGGCAAGGAAGCAAAGGTCGCGGCGATCGCGCTGTTCAGCGCCGCGGTGGCATCGGCGGGGCTGTGGCTGCTGACCCAGAAGTGGGGCGGCCGGCTCGTCCCCGAAGAGGTCTTCCACACGATGTTCGGCCTGACGGCCGCGACCACCGGTGCCGGGTTCGCGATCAGCTTGCTCGGCCTCGGGTCGGGCATGATCGTCGGCAACCGGGTCAACATCAGCATGGCGCTCGGCGGGATCATCTCGTGGGTGATCGCGCCGAAGCTGCTGTTCCACATCACCGACAACATGGTGTTTCGTTACGGCGACAAGTCCCTGACGTTCGGGATCCCCGACGGCATCATCCCCAGCCTCACCCGCGGTGAGATCCTGCGCTGGGTGATGTGGCCCGGCACCGGCATGCTGATCGCGGCTGGCCTCACGGCGCTCGCGCTCAAGTGGCGCACGCTCGCGCGCACGTTCAGCACGCTGTCCAGCAAGTCGATCGATCGCGGCGAGTTTCCGCTGAAGTACGTCGCGATCGGTTCGATCGCTGCCACCACCATGCTGTGCGTCGTGCAGGTCGTGTTCTTCAACCTGCCGGTGTGGCTGACGCTGATCGCGGTGCTGCTGTCCGTGCCGCTGATGCTGGTCGGGCTCCGCGTGCTCGGAGAGACCAACTGGGGACCGATCAGCCAGCTCACCAACGTGATGCAGTCAGTGTTCGCGGTCGTCGTGCCCGGCAACCTGACGGCCAACCTGACCGCCAGCGGCCTGCGGGGACCATCGCGGTGCAGTCCGAGGCGATCATGCAGGACTACAAGTGCGGCCACATCATCGGCTCGACACCGCGCTACCTGACGTACTCGCAGCTGATCGCGGCGCCGATCGGTGCGCTCGCGGTGTCGCTCGCGTATCCGATGTTCAAGGAGATCTACGGCGTCGGTGGTGACGGCGGTCTGTCGTCGCCGATCTCGCAGCGGATCGCGGGGTTCTCCGAGGTGCTCGCCACAGGGCTCGACAAGCTGCCGGCGTACTCGATGGAGTTTATGCTGATCGGCGCGGTCGTCGGCATCCTGATCACGGTCCTCGAGATCCGGTGGAAGCAGTGGGTGCCCTCGGCGACCGGCCTCGGCATCGGCATGATGGTGCCGGGCTCGGTCGTGTTCACGATGGTCGTCGGCGGCATCGTGATGTCGCTGTGGGGTCGTGCGGATCGGCGCAGCGCCAATCAGTTCGGCATGCCGCTCGCGTCGGGGCTGATCGCCGGTGAGGCGATCATGGCGATCATCATCCCGATCTTGATCGGCGTCGGGCTGCTGTCACCGTAGCTTCGCCTTCGCGTGGAACACGCGGGCGACGATCTGGCCCGCCTCGTCGACGGTCTGCGTCCACACGGCGTGGAGCGTGCGACGCTTGTCGTCGATCGCGAGCGTCTGGTACTCGCCGATCCACTTCGCCGCATGCCGCACGGTCGACAGCGCCGCAAACGGCTGATCGTCGATCCGCCCCTGCTGCGCGCACTTCGCCGCGCCGGGCGTGCAGATGGCGTGGGCGAATCGCGGGCGCTCGCCGCGATGGTCGTACCACGCGACGTGGAGCGAGCCCGTCGTCGGATCGAGCGCGAGGTTCGGCACCATGTGGATCGAGCACGGCGGGTCATCGCCGATCCGCGTCCGCTTCCAGGTCTTGCCGCGGTCCTTGGACGCGGCGATCACGAGATCCCACTTCGCATCGCGACCGCCGCGCGTGTAGGCGATGTAGAGCCAGCCACGGCGATCGTCGAGTGCGATGCTCGGGTTCGAGAACAAGAACGGCAGCATCTCGTCGTACCGGCTGACCCGCGCCGGCTTCGCGAACGTCGCCGCACCATCGGTCGACGCGGTGTACTCGATCGCGTGGTCGGCCGAGCCGTACGCACCGTGCAGCCCGCCGTTCAGCGTCACGATGTGCAGCGTGCCGTCCTCGCCAGTGACCCAGTTGCCGTAAACGCCCGCGAGCGCGGTGGCCGCGGGGCCAAACGTCCTGCCACCGTCGCGCGAGGCGCGGACGCGCAGGCCATGCGCCGCGTACGCGACATAGACCAGCTCCTTCGTGCGCAGCCGTGGATCGGGGCCAGTGATCACCATCGGCTTGTCGAGGCAATCGCGCTCGCCGGGCGGGCAGTCGGCAGGTTCGTGCACGGCGAGCGGCGGCGACCAGGTCACGCCGCGATCGGTCGAGCGCGCGAGCCCGATCTCCTGACGCTCGCCGCGACCCTCGAACCCGAGCCACGTCGCGTACAGCGTGCCGTTCGCACCACGCGCGAGCCACGGATCGAAGTTGCTCGGCTTGCCCGTCGCGAACGGCAGGTCTGGCGACGCGCGGCCGATCGCGTCGACGCGCGCGAGCCCGAGCGTGTTGCCATCGGTGATCCGTGCGCCCGTGATGTAGAGCGCGACGAGCCCGCCATCGTCCGTCACGACCGCACTCGGCTCGAACTGGTAGCGCCCGGCGGCCTGGCTGGTCGACAGCGCGACCGACGGTGCGAACGCCGGATTGCGGCCGTAGCCCGCGAGCCCGGGGCATGCCTTCGGGAGGATCGTCCCGCTGTTCGGCATCATGCAGGCCTTGCGAAGCGGGTCGCACGCATAGCCTTCGTCGGTGCGGCAGTCCGCGTCGGTCGTGCACTTCGCCATGCAAAGCTCACCCGCGCGCGGATGCTCGACGCATGCGCCATCGCAAGCGCTGCCGGTCACGCCGCACGGTGCGGTGCAGTACCCGCCGGGCATCGGCATGCAGAGCATGCCGGTCGCGCAGCCCGTCTGCGGCGAGCAGGCCGCACCGAGCGCTGATGTCACAACCGGAGCTAGCTGGTTTGCTACGACAGCGTCGGGAACACGTTGTGGCACGGCCCTGGGGCTCGTCGGGGCTGGACCCGAACACCCGAGCAGCACCGTGAATAGAGCCAGTTCGCGCATCGTCCGAGCAGCAATGCACGAGACCCGTCGGTGTGACAACCGGTCCGGTTTCCCTCGGGCTATCTTTCAAACCATGAATCGACTTGCTTCACTCGTGATGCTCACTGTCGCCGGATTGACCTCGACCGCGCTGGCGCAGAAGCCCGCGACCGGCGTGAGCCTCCCCGCGGTTGGCGAGATCTTGCCCGCGACGGGTGCGCCGGGCTATCCGCAGAAGATCCAGTGGATGTACGACGCGCCGTCGTTGACCGACTCGGCAGGTCGGATCGTGATCCACTGGTTCTGCTCGTCAAAGGTGTCGGCCTGCACCAACGACCTCGCGCGGCTGGTGACGCTCAAGGAGAATGGCCGCGTCTACGTCGTCGCGTACATCAACAGCACGAACAAGAAGGAAGCCGCGAAGCTCGATCCGATCCGCGGCAGCGAAGGCATCGGGCGCGGCACGCTGGCGTACGGCAAGGGCGTCGTCGAGCTGTTCAAGAACTGGAACGTGGTGGCGCCCACGTCGATCGTGGTCGACGTCGACGGCAAGGTCGTCCACGTCACGAGCGGGCAGTCCCCGACCGAGCTCGACGCGCGCGACACGAAGGTCAGCACGATGGCGGCGGCGATCCGCGAGTACGTCGCGACGCAGCAGGGCCCCACGAAGGTGATCAAGCCGAACGAGAAGTTCACGTTCGCTGTCTCGATCAAGCTCGCGAGCTGGCTGCGGTTCGACAAGATGTCGGCGAGCTTCCAGCTGACCGTGCCGCCCGACATCAAGTGCGATGCGACCACGCTGCGCGGCGAGCAGCTCAAGTGGAGCGCCCAGACCGTGACCGCATCCACGATCTGCAGCGGCCCACGTGGCAGCTACGAGGCGCGCGGTCAGCTGAGCTTCCGGTACTCGGTCCCCAACGGCGGTGCCGGCCTTGGGACCGACGGCCAGACCTGGAAGTTCGAGATCAAACCGTAGCCTGCGAGGCGTCAGCGCGTCCTGACAAGCCAATCCACCGTCCGATGCCCGCGCCGTGTCGCAGCACCGAGTTGCTCGATCCGCGCTGCCGCTAACCGCACTGCCGGTCGGATCGCGGCACTGGGGAAACGGCAACAGCAACAGCAGCGGCATCAGCATCAGCAGCGGCATCAGGATCGGCAGCGGCAGCAGCAACAGCAGCGGAATCAGCAACGGCAAGCGCAACGGCAGCGGGCTGGCCCTCGGGCTGGCGCTCTCGCCTTGCGGTCAGCGCGCACCGGACCGTGCCGAGCGCCAACGACGTCGTGCCTTCGGCGCAGGACCGCCGCGGGGTCGAACCGCTGTCCCTCGGCCAGGTTCAGCACCACGCTCGAGGCAGCCCGTCGCAGCTGATCGGCGAGAGCGTGATCCACGCGCTGAATCACGGGGACAACATCGCGTAGACAGACCACGAGCTGCTTCGCGACTCGTAGGACTCAAACATGATCAGGTTCTCGGCCCGCAAGGCGAGAGCGCCGGACCGAGGCCGTGTGCTCGCTCCAACGTCGGCACTCGGCTGACGGATCCGGTCCTCGGATCCCGATCGGCTAACGGCTAACGTCCCCGGGTTCGGACCCGATCCGGGCTTGGCGAGCGCGCTCGGTGCTGGTCGAGAACACGATCCGACAGGCGCGCCATCGCGCGATCGTGATCGTCCTCTCGAGCCTTAACGGGCGCTGCGGAGCAGACGTTCGAGCCCGGCCGCATCCGTGAAGTCGGGCCGACCGTTCGGGAAGATGATCTCGAACGTGCGGTTGATCCGTGCGATCCGCTGGTCGACCAGGTCCGCGGCATCCTCGTCCTGCTGGACCGCGTCGAGGAACTCGTTCCACGCGGCAGAGCACTGCACGCGCTGCCAGCGCTCGCGCGTGACCTGGGCGCGGGCGTCGTGCTTGTCGTCGTCGTCGATCATCTCGATCAGTGCGACCGTGTCGGCGAGGTCCTTCAGGATATCGCCGGTGTGGCGCGCGAGATAGCGCCCCAGCTTGCGCACGCCCGGCTCGGGCGTCTTGACGTGGTCGCGCGCGATGTCGCACACGCTCGTCATGTGTGACGCGTAGCGTTCGTCAGGTGCGAGCGGTGTCTGCCGGAAGCAGCCGCGCGACGCGATCGAAACGAGACCGCCCAGGACGAGCGCGGCAACCACGAGACCCTTGGCCTTCATGGGTCGGAATGTAGCCTGGCCTCGGGCAAGGGGCTCGCGGGACGTGCCGCCACTCCTGACCACACGAGCGTCAAGATCAGGCCGATCACGCTGACCCCGGCCGGGATCAGCGCCCAGGCGAGCAGGTGGTGATCTTCGAGCATGAAGCCACCGGTGGGCGGGGCGAGCGCCATCGCGACCGAGCCGAGCGACCCCGAGATCCCGAGCACGACGCCTTGCTCGTGCTTGCCGACCGCGTGGGTCAGCCGGGCGGTCAGCACCGGCCGCAGGATGCCGTGGCCGAACGAGGAGATCGTCGACGCGATGACGATCATCACGAGGGTCTCGGCGAAGCCGACCAGCGCGTACGCGATCGCGGACGCGACGAACGCGAACACGGTCAGCTTGAGCTCCCCGAACTTCTTCACCATCCGGCCGAGCAGCCCGCCTTGCAGGATGATGCCGAGGAAGCCGGAATAGGTGAACAGGTAGCCGACCTCGTCACTGCCCCACTGGAACGCCGGGTTGTGCTTCGCGAACAGCGCGAACCCGGCGAAGAACAGCGAGAACGCGAACGAGAACATGAAGAACTGGAAGTACAGCGCGCGCAGCTCCGGGCGACCGAAGTACTCGGCATAGATCCGCCAGTCGAACGCGCTCGGGCGCCGGCCGCGCGGGCCGTCGGCGGCCTCGCCCTGTTGCGGTGGCTTCTCCGACGACAACAACAGGTACGTGCACAGGATTGACAGCGCGGACAGGCAGGCCGCGACCAGGAACGGCAGGTAGTGGCCATACGCATCGCCGAGCCAGCCGCCGAGTCCCGGACCGAACATGAAGCCGATGCCGAACGCGATGCCGATCACGCCAAACGCCTTGGCCCGGTTCTCGGGCGCGGTGTGGTCGGAGATGTAGGCCTGCGCGATCGAGAGATTGCCGGCGGTGAAGCCATCGAGGATGCGGCCGACGAACACCATCCACAGCGAGCTCGACGCTGCGAGCATGACGAACCCGGCGCACGTGCCAAACTGGCTGATCATGAGCAGGCGCTTGCGGCCGTACTGATCCGAGAGCCGGCCGATGATCGGCGTCGAGATCAGCGAGCACACCGCGTAGACGGAGACCAGCAGCGTCGCGACCAGCGGCGAGGCGCCGAACTCCTCGGCGTAGAACGCGAGCAGCGGGATCACGATCGTGAAGCCGAGGATGTCGACGAGCACGATCAAGAAGATCGGCAGGAGCGCAGACTTCTTCGCCACGGCCGTGCAGCATCGCGAAAACGGCCGCAAACCGAAATCCCGCGACGACGGTTTCGGGTACGATCAGGCGAAATGGGGAGGTCTCGCATCATCGCGCTCATCGCGCTCATCGCGATCATGGCCTGCGCGAGCGGTTGCTTCGGCTACAACCGCTCGGCCAAGCGGTGGGCCTATGCGGGAGACAGCGTGCTCGTCGTCGGAGGCGGCGGCGTGATCGCGGCGGATCTGTTCCTCACCAAGGACACCGGCTGTGAGGGCGAGGGCTGCGCGAGCTTCGAGACCCCGTTCAGCGGCGCGCTCGTGGCCGGGGTCATCCTGGCGACCGCGGGCCTGGTCGGCTTCCTGCTCAACGCGACGCGTCCCGAAGTGAAGACGTCGCGCTGAGCCCGAAGCTGAGCTTGTCCGCGAGCTCGACCACCTCTCCGATCACGAGCACGGCGGGTAGCTCGGTCGAGATCTCGACCGAGCCGAGCGTCGCGAGCTCGCCGATCCACGTCATGCCGTCCGGGTGCGAGGCGCCGTACACGATCGCGGCGCGCGTGTGCTTCGACCAGCCGCGTGCGATCAGATGCGCGGCGATCGCGGCGCGCGTGCGCAAGCCCATCAGCACCACGAGCGTCAGCGAGCCGGGCGCGAGACCGTCGAGGATCGGCGCGTACGCCGCCGCTGCGTGGCCCGAGACCACGGCGAAGGCGGTGGCCATCCCGCGATGCGTGAGCGGGATCCCGGCGAGTGCGGGTGCCGCGAGGGCCGACGACACGCCAGGCACCACCTCGTACGGGATGCCCGCGGCCTCGAGGGCGAGCGCTTCTTCGCCACCGCGCCCGAGCACGAACGGGTCGCCGCACTTGAGGCGAACGACGCGCTGACCGCGCTCCGCGCCACGGATCATCAGGCGATGGATCTCCTCCTGCTCGATCGAGTGCCTGCCGGCGCGCTTGCCGACGAAGAAGCGTTGCGCATTCGGCGCGAGCTCGAGCAGCTGCGAGGGCACGAGCGCATCGCTCAGCACCAGCTCGGCCTCGCGCAGCCGACGCGCAGCGCGCACGGTCAGGAGATCTGGATCGCCGGGCCCGGCACCGACCAGCGAGACGAAGCCGGTCACGAATCAGCCCGGGCTGGCTGATCCACACCATAGAGCCGCTCGATCGCGCGCAGCAGCAGCGGCCGGCGCTCCGCCATCGGGACGCCGTCGCGCTTCCATGCGACGCGGGCCTCGATCGCCTGCGCGACCCAGCGCTCCAGATCTTGCGGCAACAGCGCCTCGATGCCCTCGCGGATCAGGCCGGCCAGGGCAGGCGCGATGCCGCCGGGCGAGATCGCGCTCGCGACCTCGCCGCGGCGCACGCCGGCGCCGCGGTTCGCGGTGGCGGCGGCGGGCTCGTCGACCGCGTTGACGAACAGGCCACGGGCCGTGGCCGCGGCCGTGACCGCACGGTTGACGTCGGGCGGTGCCGCGGCGACCACCCAGCGTGCGCCGTCGAGATCGCTTGGCTCGAACGCGCGCTCGATCACGGGGACGCGGCCGCGGATCGCCTCGACCACCTCGGGCGCGACCACGGTCACGCGCGCTCCCGCGGCGAGCAGGCCGTCGAGCTTGCTGGCGGCGACCGGACCACCGCCGACGATGACCACGGGAAGATCCGCGAGCTTGAGGAACACCGGGTACAGCGGGGTCATGCGGCTCCGATCAGGTTGCGCGCTCGCAGCGCACCGACGATCTTGCCGATGCTCTCCTCGATCGTCTCGCGGTCGGTCTCGACCGTGACCTCGGCAGTCTCGGGCGCCTCGTATGGATCCGACACGCCGGTGAACAGCTCGAGCTCGCCGGCGAGCGCGTGCTTGTAGAGTCCCTTGACGTCGCGCTGGACGAGGGTCTCGAGGTTCGACTTCGCGAACACCTCGATGAATGCGACGCCTAGCTTGTCGGCGAGCGCGCGCTCCTCGCGGCGGGCCTCCGCGTACGGCGAGATCGCCGCCGTCACGACGCCGACGCCGTGCTTCGCCAGCAGACGCGCGACGTACCCGATGCGGTGGACGTTGGTGTCGCGGTCTTCCCGGGTGAAGCCAAGGCCCTTCGACAGGTGCGTGCGGACCTCGTCACCGTCGAGCACCTCGAGTCTGCGCTCGTCGGACAGCCGGCGCGCCAGCGTGCTCGCGAGCGTGCTCTTGCCCGCGCCCGACATCCCGGTGAACCACACGATGAACCCCTTCACGTCGCCTCCGGCGGCTTGAGATGGAGACCGCACTCGCGCTTGCCGGCACCACGCCAGCGCCCCGCGCGTAGATCCTCGCCGGGGATGATCGCCGACGTGCACGGCACGCATCCGATCGAGGGGTAGTTTTGCTCGTGCAGCGGATTGAACGGGACGTCGTTCGCGTAGATGTGCGCCCATACGTCGTCGTGCGTCCACGCGACCAGCGGGTTGACCTTGAGGAGGCCGAACTTCTGGTCGTGCTCGATCGGCTGCGCGGTGGCACGCTCGGGCGTCTGGTCGCGGCGGATCGCGGTGATCCAGCCGTCGAACCCGGCAAGCACGCGGCGCAGCGGCTCGATCTTGCGCAGCTCGCAGCAGCGATCCGGCTCGCGGTCCCACAGTGCCGGGCCGTGCGCCGCCGCCTGCTGGCCGATGTCCTGCGCTGGAGTGACGCCCCGGATCGTGATCCCGTAGCGCGCCTCGAGCTGGCGCCACAGCGTGTAGGTCTCGGGGAACAGCAGGCCGGTATCGAGCGTGAACACGTCGATCGGCAGCTGCGCGCGCGATCCAGTCGATCACCACCACGCCCTCGGCGCCAAACCCGGTCGCGAACGTCAGCCGGCCGAGGTGCTGGGTCGCCCAGCGCAGGATCTCGGGCGCCGTGGCCCCTGCGAGACCCTGGCTTGCGACAGCCACATCCGTCATAACGGATGATTTTCTACACGCTGGGACAGGACCTGTCAACCAGCCAGTTTTCAGCGTCGCTTGAGCTCGGCGATCGCGTCCTTCACGCGACCGCGCTCCGGGTCGTTCTTCGGCGCGTACTCGAGGAACTTTTGATAGTTATCGATCGCTGCCTTCTTCTTGCCACGCGCGGCGTAGACGACGCCGAGGTTCAGGTACGCGACGTGGTTCTTGCCGTCGCGCCGGATCATCGGGATCAGCAGCGCCTCGGCCTCGTCGTACTTCTTCTTGTCGACCAGCACGAGTGCGAGCTTGGTGATCGCCTTGGGATAAGGCGGGTCGAGCTCGACCGCCTTCTTGTACGCGTTCAGCGCCTCCTCGAGCCGGTCCTGGAGCCGGTAGATCTCCCCGTACGCGTACCAGAACAGCGACTCGTTCGGCCGCAGCTGCACCGCCTTCGACAGCGCGATCTCCGCGTCGGACTGCTTGCCCTGCCGGTTGTAGAGCAGCCCGAGCTCGAAGTACGCACGACCGTTGCGCGCGTCCATCGCGAGCGCCTTGTCGAGGAACGCCTTGGACTCGTCGAGCTCGCCCTGATCGCGTAGCGCCATTCCCAGATAGACGTGGACCTCCGCGTCGTCGGGATCGAGCCGGAGCGCGGCGCGGAACTTGAGGGCGGCCTCGTCGACGCGCCCCACCTTGTGGAGCGCGAGCCCGAGCGACAGCTGGAAGGCCGCCTTCTCGTCATCGAGCGCGACCGCCTTGCGGAGCTCGTCGAGGGCCTCGTCGTTGCGCTCGAGCAGGAGCAGCGCACGACCACGACGCTCGTGACCCGCGGCATCGTCGGCGTTGAGCCCGATCAATTCCTCGGCGACGGTCAGCGCTTCTGCACCCTTGCCGCCCGCGAGCAGGGTCTCGGCGTAGAGCTGGTAGCCCTTGGGATCCGTCGGGTTCGCGTCGTAGTAGGTCTTCGCGACCTCCTGCGCCCGGTCGTCCTCATCCTGATCGACCAGGTACTCGACGTGCTCCTGCAGGATCTCGAGGTCCTTTGCGACCGCGTAAGCCTTACCGTACGACCGATCGGCGGCCTCGACCTCGCCGTCCTTGCCGTGCGCCCGTGCCTCCGACAGCAGCGCGCGCGCATCCTTCTGCTTCTCCTTCTTGGTCTTGACCGATTTCACCGGCTTTTCGCTGCCGCCACACCCCGCGAGCAGGCATAGCGACACGAGCACAGGCCGTAACATGCCCGAGAGGGTAGCCAACGGATCGTGCCGGCGCCACTCAAGCTAGCGAGAACGCTGGGCTGGCTCGGGCTTGCGCGCGCCACGCAGGACCATCATCACGGCCCCGACGATCAGCAGCAGCGCGACGATCGAGCTCGGGCCCACCGCTTCCCCGGCGATCACGGCACCGAACAGCACCGCGAGCGGCGGGTTGACGAACGCGTAGCTGGTCGCGACCGCGGGCCGCGCGTTGCGCAGCAGCCAGCTGTAGGCCGTGAATCCGATCAGCGAGCCGAACACGAACAGGTAGAGCACCGCGAGCCAGGACGTCGTGCTGGCATCGGTCGGCAAGCGCTCGCCGAGCACCGCGGCGCCGATCGCCAGCGCGATGCCGCCCGTGATCATCTGCATCCCGGGCAACATGAACGAGTCCTGCTTGCCGGGCATCCGGCGCGCGAGGATCGAGCCGAGCGCCCAGCAGATCGGCGATCCGATCACGAGCGCGATGTGAAGCGGCTCGCCATCGAGCGTCGGGCCGCCCATCAGCACGAGCACGCCTGCGAACCCGAGGCCGAGCGCCAGCCACTCGCGCCGGGTCGAGCGGACGCCGGTGAGCGTGCCGAGTACGCCGACCCACAGCGGCATCGTCGCGCACACGACCGCCGCACCACCGGACGACACCGAGCCTTCCGCCAGCACGACGAAGCCGTTGCCACCGAGGAACAGCAGCGCGCCGCTCGGCAGCACGCGCAGCCAGGTGCGCAGCGGTGGGAACGCGACCCCGCGGCGCATCGCGATGAACAGCATCACGAGGCCGGCGGCCGCGAACCGCACGCTGGCCATCAACAGCGGAGGTAGATCGACGATCGCGATCTGGATCGCGAGGTAGGTCGAGCTCCAGATCAGATAGACCGCCGCGAGACACAGCACGAGGCGCACGTCGATCGCGGTCCGGTCGTGCGCCATCGGAGGAGAAACCGCCAGCATGCCTCGCATGATGACGCCTGAGGCGCGAACAGCACAGATGCACAGATTTGATTGCCGTACCGGTACAGGCGTTCTGTGCTGGTCGGACCTCCGGCGGCTGTGCTGGTCTGCCCAGGTCGGGATCGGTACACTTCGACCATGGTGGCAACCAGTGGCTTTCTCTACGAGCACCTGGCTGACGAGCTCGGGCAGGCGATCGATCGCGGCGCGCTGCGGTCCGGCGATCGCTTGCCGTCGGTGCGGCGGCTCGCGCAGGAACGCAGCGTCAGCGTCGCGACCGTGCTCGAAGCGTATCTCCGCCTCGAGAACGCGGGGCTGATCGAGGTCCGCCCCAAGTCGGGACACTTCGTGCGACGTCGCACCCGGCTGACACCGGAGCCGCGCGCGCCTCGCAGCTGCACGACACCTTCGAAGGTCACGGTGTCCGACGCCTACACGAAGATCCTGGAGGCGATGCGCGATCCAGAGCTGCTGCCATTCGGCTGCGCGACGATCGATCCGTCGTACCTGCCGATCGCTGCGCTCAACCGGATCGTGACCCAGGTCGTCCGCGAGATGACGACGGTCGGTGCTCGCTACGAGGGCGCGCCGGGGCTGCTCACGCTGCGTCGGCAGATCGCGCGGCGCGCGGTCGAGGCCGGGGTCGCGCTCTCGGAGCACGACCTGTGCACCACGATCGGCGCGACCGAGGGCCTCGCGCTCGCGCTCCGCGCCGTCGCACGTCCCGGCGACGTGATCGCCGTCGAGTCGCCGGCGTACTTTGGCGTCCTGCAATCGATCGAGAGTCTCGGCATGCGCGCGCTCGAGATCCCGGCGAGCCCGCGCAACGGCATCGACGTCTCGGTGTTCGAGGACACGGTCCGCTCGCAGCCGGTGCGCGCGCTGGTCGTCGCACCCACGGTGTCGAACCCGCTCGGCTCGATCATGCCGGACGAGGAGCGCGAGAAGCTGGTCCGCATCACGCGCAAGCACGACATCCCGATCATCGAGGACGACGTCTACGGCGAGCTCGTGTTCGACGGGTCGAGGCCGCGCCCACTGCGCTCGTTCGCGGGCCCGAGCGAGGACTCGAATGTTGTCTACGTCAGCTCGGTCTCGAAGACGCTCGCGCCGGGTTACCGCGTCGGCTGGATCGCGGGCGGCCGGTGGCACGACCAGATCGTGCGACTCAAGTACCAGAGCACGCTCGCGTGCCCGACCCTCCCGGGGATGGCGGTCGCGGAGTTCCTCGCGTCGGGCGGCTACGATCGGCATCTCCGTCGCTTGCGCACCGCGGTCTCCCACAACCTCGAGCGCTATCGCGAGGCGATCGCGACCCAGTTCCCGGAGGGCACGCGGGTGTCGTCGCCGCGCGGCGGGTTCGTGCTGTGGGTCGAGCTCCCGCCGGGCGTCGACGCGCTCGCGCTTCACGAGCAGGCGCTGCGCAAGCGGATCGTGATCGCGCCCGGTCCGCTGTTCTCGGCGCGGCAGCGGTTCGCGAACTTCATCAGGATCTCCGCTGGCTCGCCGTGGTCGCCTCGGATCGAGGAGGGCCTGCGGACCCTCGCGCGCTTGATCTAGCTGATGTGCACCAGCGCCAAAAATGGCTCCGAGCTATTTTGTTCGCTAAGCCCAGGAACTACTACGACTTAGCTACATCGAGAGGCCGCCGTCGACGTCGATCGTGCGGCCATTGAAGTAGTCGCACTCGAGCACGAACTTGACGGCGACCCAGATGTCCTCGGGCAGGCCGATCCGGCCGACCGGGATGTTGGCGACCAGGGCGTCGCGCGCCTTCTGGTTCATGCCCTGCGTCATCGGCGTCTCGATCATGCCCGGCGCGACGGCGCCGACGCGGATCTTGTACTGCGCGAACTCGCGCGACCAGGTCACGGTGTTGGCGGCGAGCGCCGCCTTGGCCGAGACGTAGTTTGACTGGCCGCGATTACCGTGGCGCGCGATCGACGCCATGTTGACGACCACGCCCGGACCCTGCTCCGTGGCAACCATCTTCGCGACCGTGTCGCGAACCATGAACATCGCGCCGGTCAGGTTGACGCCGATCACCGCGTCCCACTGCTCCTTCGACAGCTTCGTGATCTCGCCGCTGGTGCGGTCCTTCTTGACCAGCAAGCCGTCGCGCAGGATGCCGGCGTTGTTGATCAGGCCGTTGAGGCCGCCCATCGCGCCGTGCGCCCAGTCGACGAACGCGCCGACCTCCGCCTCGTTGGAGACGTCGAGCTTGCGCGCGTGGATCTTGCCGGGGAGACCCTGCGCCGACTCGACGAGCGTCGCGAGCCCAGCTTCCTGGACGTCGGCGGCGGCAACCGTTGCGCCAGCCTCGGCGAGGCGACGAGCGAAGTGGGCGCCCATGCCTTGGGCGGCACCGGTAACGATGATCTTCAGGGACGAGAGCTGCATGCGCGCGTCTTATCACGCGCCAACTGTCTCGTCACAGGCACGTCACAGGCACGTCACAGACACACGTCGAGCGTGGCGCTGCACATATTGGAGGAGCAGTCGGTGTTCGAGGCGCAGCCAACTCCCGCCGCGCAGTTCCCGGCCTGTCCGCCCGAGAGTCCGAACGACTCGAAGCTGTCGAGGTAAGTCGCGGAGCCCGTCGCCCCGATCGCGTTGTTGCCCTGGGCGGTCGCGCGATCGTGGGTCAGCAGGACGAGCGTGCCGGAACCGGCGGCGGCATCGACCAGCAACATCGAACCCACGCCATCGATCGCGGTGACGATCCGGTTTCGCATCGCGGTGCGCGTGTCGCTGTTGGCGAACGTGATCGGGATGTTGGTGGTGACGCCCATCGTGAACACGAACGTCACCGGCGCGTTGATGCCGTCGTCGATCGTGAACGTGTCGCCATCCGTGATGTCCGCGCCCGAGGCCGGGAAGATGAAGCCGGTCGCGTGATCGGTCTGCGCGAGCTGGCAGTTCGCGCTGCACGTACCGCATGCGTTGGCGTTGAAGTCATCACACTGCTCGCCGATCTCGACGATGCCGTTGCCGCACAGCGTGACCGTGCAGCTGTTGGTGCAACCGTCGGTGTTGTTCGTGTTGCCATCATCGCAGGCCTCCGTGCGCGGCACGACCTGATCGCGGAACCCGTCGCCACACGTGTTGACCTTGCAGGTGTTGAGGCAGTTGTCGGTGTTGACGACGTTGGTGTCGTCGCACTCCTCGCCCGCGGTGCCGTTGACCTTGCCGTCGCCGCAATCGCGCGTCGTACAGTCGCGGTTGCACGTCGCGGTCTCGCCCGCCGCGCCCGGATCGCAATCCTCGCCGGCGTTGACGACCCCATTGCCACAGCTCTCGATCACGCAGGTCGACGAGCAGCCATCGTTGTTGATGGCATTGCCGTCGTCGCACTGCTCGCTGCCGGCCTTGATGCCGTTGCCGCATGCCGAGGTCTTGCAGTTGCTGTCGCAGCCGTCGCCGTTGGTCGCGTTCATGTCGTCACACTGCTCGAAGCCTCCTCGGGTCTCGCCGTCACCGCAGAACGCGAGGTCGCAGTCGACGCATGCGTCGGTGTCGCTGGTGTTGCCGTCATCGCAGTCCTCCAGTGAGTCGACGATGCCGTTCCCGCAGGTCGGGAGCTTGCAGCCGACGTTGCAGCCGTCGCTGTTGTTCTGGTTGCCGTCGTCGCACGGCTCCGTGACCGGCAGTTGCGCGTCGCGGAAGCCGTCGCCGCACACGTTGACCTTGCAGTCGAGCTTGCAGTCGGCGGTGTTGGCGTTGGCCCCGCCGTTGTCACACTGCTCGCCGGCCGCGCGGTTGACCTTCATGTCGCCGCAGCTGCGCGGCGTGCAGTCGGCGTTACAGGTCCCCGACTCGCCGCCGTCGTCGCACGGCTCGCCGTTGTTGATCACGCCGTCGCCGCAGCTCTCGAACTGGCAGCTCGCGGAGCAACCGTCGCCGGGATTCGTGTTGTCGTCGTCGCACGCCTCGTTCGGATCGAGCACGCCGTTGCCACAGACCTCGTCCTGGCAGGTCGCCGAGCAGGTGTCGTTCGGGGCGGTGTTGCCGTCGTCGCACTGCTCGATGACTGCACGGATCTTGTTGTCGCCGCACACCGCGATCCGGCACAGCGAGGTACACGCACCGGTGTCGGCATTGCTCGTGCCGAGGTCGCATTGCTCGTTCATGTCGACGATGCCGTTGCCGCACGCTGGCGCGGTGCAGGCCGTCGTGCAGCCGTCGGTCTCGACCGCATTGCCGTCGTCGCACTGCTCGATGTTCGCGGGGCCGGTGGTGTTGGGATGGTTGTCGCCGCAGACATTGACGACACAGCTCGCCGTGCAGTCGCGGTTGTCAGCGTTGTCACCGAGATCGTCGCATTGCTCGCCAGCGGCGCGGTTGATCTTGCCGTCGCCACACGACCGCGCGGAACAGTCGATGTTGCAGGTCGGGGTCTCGAGCGGGTGGGTCTCCTTCGAACCGGTGGTCGCGGGCGTCGCGGGATCGCAGGCCTCGAGATGGGCCGGCGAGCCGGTGGTGTTCGCGAAGCCATCGCCGCAGCGGTTGACGATGCAGTCGCTGCGGCAGTCGTCGCCGTCGTCGGGGTTGCCGTCGTCGCACTCCTCGATCGGATTGCCCATGTCGTCGACGTCCACCGTGCCATTGCCGCATCCCTCGCCCGAACGGCAGTCGGCGCTGCAGTTGTCGCCACCGATGATGTTGCCGTCGTCGCAGACCTCGCCGACCGCCGAGTCGACGACCGAGTTGCCGCAGATCTCGGTCGACTTGCAGCTCGCGGAGCAGCCGTCCCCCGAGGTCGTGTTGCCGTCGTCGCACGCCTCGCCGGTGTCCTTGATGTTGTTGCCGCAGATCTCGACCGACAGGCAGTCGTTGCTGCAACCATCTCCGCTGTCGCTGTTGCCGTCATCGCACAGCTCGCCGGGGTCGACGACGTCGTTGCCGCAGCCCTCGGCCTGACACGACGTCGAGCAACCATCTCCCTGCAGGATGTTGCCGTCGTCGCACACCTCACCGTTGTCGACCCGGCCGTTGCCGCAGTTCGTGGTGATGCAGGTCGGCTGCGCCGCCGCGCACTGCGTGCCTTCCGGGCAGAAGATGCCGGTCGCACATTCGCGGGCGCCCGGGTCGGAGGCACACGCAGACACCAGGGCCACCGCAAGCAGTAGTCGGATCATGATCGCTCCTAGAACTGTCCGCGCACGATCGCGCCGGCCAGTCCGGGTGCGACGAGCGGGGTGACCGAAACGGGACTCGAGCGCTCGCGCCGATACTCGTCCGCGGTGATCTTGTAAGACGTCTCGCGATTGAGATAGAGCATCACGCCGCCTGTGATGATCGCCGCGCCTGCCAGGCCGTAACCGATGAAGCCGAGTGTGCGCTTGGTATCGCCGCTGTCGCGCTTGTCCGCGAAGCTCGACGCGTCGTCGCAGCCTCCCGTCCCACTCTCGGCCGCGCACTTCGCGATCGCCGAGTCGAAGTCGCGGTAGCTCGAGCGTGCCGACACCTCGAGCGCGCCACCGGCCAGGCCGATCGCGACGCCGCCGCCGATCACCGCGAGTGGCAGCCAGCGCTGGTCCCACTTCCGCCGGAAGCGCGTCAGCTCTTCCTCGGTGTAGAGCGTGAGCTCGATCCGGAACTTCTGCCCGGGTTCGATGAACGGCGCGTCGATCTGCGCGTTGTAGCCGGTCTTCTGCGCGATGAACGTGTGCTTGCCGATCCGGACGCGTGCGACGTAACGGTTGGTTCCGCCCTCGGTGACGGTGAACACTTCCTTGCCGTCGATCGAGACCTTCGCGCCCAGCTTGTTGCAGCTGACGTCGACCTCGGCGAGCTGCTTCGCGACCAGCAGCATGTACTCCCTCGCGTGCTCGTACTTGTCCTTCTCGAGCGGCGCCGCGCCGAACTTGATCGCCTTCTCGAGGCTCAGGTAGACCTCGATCGGCTGGTCGAGGTTCAGCAGCGCGAGCGCCATGTTGTAGTGGATCGCCGGGTGGTCCCAGCTGGTCAGCGCGACGCGGTAGCGATCCACCGCCTCCTTGAACAGGCCATCGTTGAGCGACCCGTTGCCCTCGCGAAACGCCTGATAGGCGATGCGCTGGCGCTCCGGCGTGACCCCCGCGGCCCACGGTCGATCCGCACCACCGGCCTGGAGGTTCTCGTCGGTGCCGGCCTTCTCCGCCGTGCCGGTCGCGCCGGTGTCGCTACCGCTACCGGGTGTCGGCGCGGGTGGTGCGGGCTTGGGTTGGGCGAGAGCGGTCTGCAGACTCAGCGCGAGGCCGAGCGCCACCACGATCACCCCTGCGATCGTTTGCTTCATGATCCTGGCTGCCTTTACTTGAGGTCGTCGATCGCCGGGCTACCGAGCTGTTGCTGCAGTCGATCCGCGCGGTCCTTCTCTTTTTTCAGGAGCTTCGCGGTCTCGGCGCGCGCCTTCTCCGCCGCCTCCTTCGAGGCCACGGCCTCCTTCTGCGACTTCTCGGCCCGCGCCGCGGAGTCCTCGGCCCGCTTGCGCTCGAGCTTCTCCTTGGTCTCCGCTTCGAGCGCGACGTTCAGGGCGTCCGTCAGCTCCTTGTTCTTCTCGACCAGCGTCGCGTCCGCCACCACCAGCTTGCCCTCCGTGGTCTTCGTGACGGCCTCGGCCTGGTTCTTCGCCGTCTCGAACTTCTGGCGCTCGAGCTCCTTGGCCTGGGCGGCCGCGAGCTGGCGCTCCGCTTCCTTCTTCGCGACCTCGGCCAGCTGCTGCTGCCCCTTGGCCTCCGCCCGCGACCGCTGGATGATCACGAGCGCGACCATCGCGGCGAGCACGATCGCGGAGAGCAGCGCGAAACCGACGATCACGCCGACCCGACGCCGGCGCGTCTGGGCTTGCATCTCGTGCACGACCTCGTCGAGGAACGCGCGCTCGACCTCGGACAGCGGCCCCTTGTAGCGCTTGCGGAGCTTGCGCGCTTCGTCGGCGGTGTCGCCGCGCCACAGCACACCAACATCGCGGCCCTTCGCGTGCCACTGGCGCGCGGCCGTGCGCAGCTGATCGACGAGCGCGGCATCGTCGTGGTTCTCGTCGAGCCACCGCCGGAGCGAGGGCCAGCCCTGGACCAGCGATTCGTGGACGA
>JBBJLY010000245.1:0-12483 GCA_037720695.1 Kofleriaceae bacterium
GGATCGATGTCCGGCCGCTCACCGATCCGAGCGTGCCGCTCGCGACACCGATCACCGCGAAGCTCGTGATCGAGACGGCGGACGCACGCGGCAAGCTGATCGCGACCACGACCGCGGAGGTCGCCTCGATCCGCGCGCCGCTCGAGATGTTGCAGCTGTTCGCGAAGCAGACGTCGGCGATCGCGGAGCCGATCGGGTTCCGGTTCATCGTGCCGCCGGGTGGACGCTCGTTGCGGATCCGCAGTGACAAGCCGGCGATGGTGCAGTTCTACTCGCCGATCGAGTTGTCGCCCCCGTTCGACGCGCTCGACGTGCCGTACAAGGACGTGATCGCGCTGACCACGATGTGGCGCTACGCGCGCTACGCGGATCGCGGCTGGCTGCCGCTGCGCGCCTCCAATCACGTCGCGCTCGGTCCCGATCGACTGGTCAGGCTCGCCGCGCAGACCCGGCTCGAAAAGCGGATCGTGCCGCCGGAGATCGAGGCCGATGCCGTGATCCCCGAGGGCCGGCCGGATCGTCAGGTCGCGATCGAGCGCCTCGACCTCGCGCGCGCGCGGCAAGCGTGGGAGCCCGGGTTCTTCTTGAGGCTCGAGTCGGGCCAGAGCACGCGCGTCGATTTCTCGAAGTCGCCCGCCCAGCCAGAGATCCAGTACTGGGCGACCGAGGCGATGCTTGGCAAGACCATCGAGGTCGCGATCGATGGCGACCCGGTCGAGTCGCACCGCGTCACGTCCACGCGCGGCCGGATCAAGTTGCCGGGCCTGACCGGGGTGCACGCGGTGGCCGCGACGGCGGCGGCCGGGGCGCGGATCTTGATCGATCGCCCGCCGGTGGCCTCGCGTGGCGAGCTCTACGCGATGCGGACGGTGTATCGCCTCGATCGCCCCCTGCGGCTTCGCATCAACAAGCGGTCGCGAGAGCCGGTCAACCTCGATGTCATGGTCTACGCTCGGGGCGCCGGCGCGAGGCCGGGCACGATGTTCCATGCAACGATCGACGGAGGTAAGCCCGAGCGGATCGCCGGAGTGGCGCTGCAGCAATGGACGCTCGCCGAGCGGGCGGTGCCGTTCGAGGCGTCGCAGAAGGAAGCGATCGCCGGGTTCGCAGGCGTCGGCGATCGCGTGCGCTTGTTCCCGAGGCTGTTCGTCGTGAGCCTCGGCGACGATCTGCCGGTCGGGACCCACACGGTCGAGATCCGGGTCAGCGGCGACCGCGAGGTGTGGGGGCGGATCTTCACGCTGTCGGCAGGCAAGACCGACGCTCCGCGCGCGCTGCAGTGGCGAGATGTCGACGCCGCGGATCGCGGAGGCGAGTGACCATGAAGTTCGAGCAACGCCTCTTGATCGCCCTGTTCCTCGCCGTGACCGCGTGCGGAGATCGCCGCTGCGCCGGGTCGTCACCACCATCGACCGTGCCCGAGGAGCCCGCGCCGACCGCGGTCGTCGAGCGCAAGGTGTCGTTCGATGCAATGGAGAAGCTGATCTGGGGCCCCGGCAAGGACGCCACGTTCGCGCAGACGACGATCGTCGAGCGCGAGACGCTGGCGCGCCTGGTGCCGCTGCTCCGCCTGGGCGCACGCGCGGCGACGCCACCCAACCCGAGTCAGTGGCAGGCCGATGCGACCGCGGCGGGCTTCCAGCTCGAGGACTGGCAGCTCGGTGGCCAGCGGTACTGGGCGCTGCTCGAGCTGCCGGGGCGCGCTCGCGGAGCTGGCGCATACTTCTTTCGCGTCGCGCCCACCGTCGCCGGCGAGGACGACAACGAGATCCTGCTGCAGGCGCCGCACGCCTACTTCGATCTCGGGACGGGCATGCTCGCTGCGCGGCTGTTCTTCTCGCCACCCGAAGGCGCGCGGCCGCGGGCGTTGTTCACGAACACGATCCACCGCTACCAGAGCTCGCCGGGTACGCGAGAGAAGCGCGCCGACAGTCCGTCCGATGTCGCGCACAACCCGGAGCACGGGTACACCACGGCGACCGTCGCGTACGCGCAATCGGGAAGCCACGTGCGCGTGATCCAGCTCCACGGGTTCGCGAAGGTGACCGATGACGACAGCTCCGACGACGACGATGTGGTCCAGGCGCAGCCGATCGAGGCGGTGGTCAGCGCCGGCGATCGCGCGGGATCGTCGCCGCTCAGCGGCGCGCTCGCGACCGAGCTCGGGAAGACGTTCGGCGGCGAGATCCGCCGCTATCCAGAGGACGTGAAGAAGCTCGGCGCGACGACGAACGTGCAGGGCCGGATGCTGCGCAAGATCCCGGGCGCACGATTCGTCCACATCGAGATGTCGCCGAAGCTGCGCGCGCGCCTGGCCAAGGACATCGACGACTTGCGGAAGTTCGGGGCGGTGGTGTTCGATCCCGGCGCCGGCCGAGAGTGAGCGATGGCCCTGCGGTTGTTCTGGTTGTACGTCTTGCTCGCGGCCTTGCCCGCGATCGCAGCACCCGCGCGCTCGGAAGTCGCCGGCGTCGTGTTTGCGCCGCAGCAGGTGCGCCTGGTCGGACCCGCGGCGGTGACCGGCGAGCCACCGTTCGTACCCGCGAGTAGCCCGGCGGCTTCTGGCGACATCCCGGTCGGGCCGGATCGCGTCGCGGCGGTGTTCCTCGGCCCGCTCGACCTGGTGCGCGTGCGGTACCCGAAGGATGCGCAGGTCCGGTTCGCGCGCGTGATCGGCGCTGGCGCCGCGCGGGCGCGACTCGTGGAGCCGGGCATCGGTGCGACGCCGGGGACCACGTTCCTGGCGCAGCCCGCCGGTCGCGGCGACGTGTGGCTGATCTGGACCGAACGACCGACGACCGTGCAGGTCGAGCGCCCGATGCGCCGCACCGGGCGGCTCGCGTGGGACGGCGCACGCGATGCGATGGTGGGCTGGGTCGATCGCGGTGGCGAGCTGCCCGCGATCCCCGTCACCGAGGGCACGTTCGGGTTCCTCGTCCACGCGCGTGCCGACGCGCTGCTCGGCAAGGCGATCGTCGCCACGTACCCGAAGCTTGCCCGCGCGGTCACGAACTGGCGCAAGGCAAGTGTCGTCGCCGGCCTCACCACGCTGCGCCCGATGTCGGTGCAGCAGCTGCGCGTGATCCCGATCGACGATCTCGACGGCGCGGGAGCCGACGTCACGATCCCGGACCCCGACGAGTCCGATGGCACGAGCAGCCGCGCGTTTCATCGTGTCGACCGCGCGCGCAAGTTCATGTTCGAGGAGTCGGGTCCAGGTGTGCTGCGGATCGAGGCGCGCGCGCTGATCGCTCAGCCGGCGGCGCCGGCCGCGACGTTCGAGCTCGCCCTCGCGATCGACGGGCGTGTCGTCGAGCGGCGCACCACGAAGGCACTCGTCGTGGTCGCGCCGGATCCGACGTACCCACCGCCCGCGTTCCCGGCGCGGGTCCCGCTGCGTGCCGACGAGGGCGACTTCCTCGGCGAGCGCGTCACGATCTCGATTCCGCTGCCACCTGGCGACCATCGCTACGAGATCTCGATCGCCGGCAACCCGGTCGCGTTGCGCGTGACTGCGGCCCGGCCGCGCGTGCGGCTCGGCGACGCGCTGCACGGGGACCACGATGTCGAGAGCTTCGTCGACGACGGCAAGGATGCGCTCGCCGGCGATCGCTCGCCGGGTGGACAGCTGGTGCGCCGGCTGCTCGACGTGCGTGCGGGCGTGCGACCTGCGAACGGCGAGCCGATCGAGGGCACGGTGCCACCGCTCGTCGAGCTCGCGCTGTACGCCGCCGGTGGTGGCGATCCGGCGCGCGTGCGGGCCCGCGCGATCGAGCTGCTGTTCAAGCTGCGCGACGAGCCCGAGCTCGTGTGGACGCTGGTGATCGAGCTCGTGCGAACGCTGCGCGAACGCGGTGTCGCCGACGCCGAGCTCCGCTCCGTGCTCGGTGCGGCGCGGGTCATCCCGCCGGCGGAGCTCGTCCCGGAGCTGCTGACCGTGCTGCCGGCGACCACGCCGCTCGAACGCATCCGTAGCTGGTCGGTCGCCGCGCTCGATGTCGCCCGGCGGCAGAACCCGATCGATCCGGCGATCGAGCGCGCCTACGAGGCGACGTGGCGCACCAGCGAGTGGGCGCTCGTCGTCCCCTCGCGCCCGGCTGCCGGCGAGCTACCTCCGGTGTCGTTGCGCTGGCTGGTCGAGGCGACACCGCCGGTGCCCGGCGAGCCAGAGCGGCCGTTCGAGCCCGATCCGAAGACCGTGGCGGCTGCCGCTCGGGCAGAAGCGCCGCATCGTCGCTCCGGCGTCGCCGATCGATCCCGCGCGCGCGGCGCTGCTCGATGTCTACGTCGCGACCTCGAGCGACGCGCCGGGGCCGATCACGCTGACGGTCGACGGCAAGGCTTTCCACACACTCGGTGCGGCGCCGCTCGAGCGGATCCAGCTCGCGGTCGCGCCCGGCGTGCACGAGATCCGGCTCGCGGCGCCAGCCCAGACGCGCGCGTGGCAGTCGCGCCGCCGGCGCCGGGCGAGTCCGTCGTCGAGGCCAAGGACACCGCGCGCGTGCGCACCTACTGGCCGGCGAAGAACGGCAGCAAGACGCTGCGCTATCCGCTGCCCGCCGACGATCTGCCTGGCCCGATCTCGATCGGCCTGCGTGCGGTCGCGCGCGAGCGGGTCGGGCCCATCCGCGTCACCGTGCGCACCGACGCCGGGATGTCGCGCGAGCTCACGCTCGATCTCGGGCCACTCGATCCGATGGCGCACCCACTCGATCGTGAGGATGCGACCGGCGAGGTCTCGTTCGTGATGCGTCCTCCCCGAGCGCGCGTGCGATCTGGATCGAGAGCGACAGCAGCGTCCCGCTCTACGTCTCGGTCTTCGCGCGTCGCGACGTCGCGCCGCCACCGGTCCTCGCGCCGATCACACCGCCGACGCCCGACAGCGTGCTCGACCAGATCGCCGCCCAGAGCCGCGCGCTCGCCGCCGATCCGGGAGACGCCCGTGCGCTCGTGCGCCGCGCCAACCACCTGCTCGATCTCGGCGAGCCCGACCTCGCGCGTCAGGATCTGATGAGGCTCGTCCGCGTCCCGGTGCGCAAGACCGATCGCTGGCGCGCGGCTGCCGAGGACGAGCTGGTCGCGCGACTCGAGGCGTGGACCGAGCCGACGCACATCGTGATGACCGCCGCGACCAACGAGCCCGTGATCGTGTCACCCGCGCTGTTCGCGGGGACCGCTGACGCGATCACGCCGTGGCTGCCGGTCGCGGTCGCGCTGCGCAGCCGGGGCGCGGCCGCGGCGCTCGAGGCAGTCGGCAAGCACACGCAGGATCCGATCGGTGCGCAGCTCGCGGCCCGCGCCGCCATCGCCCGGGGAGATGACGCCGCCGCCGGTGCGATCCTGCTCCGCGCATACCTCGCGCAGGGCGCATGGCAGCTCGGCTTCGAAGCCCTGGCGCCGCTGTACCGCGCGTTGCTCGTCGAGACCCCGCCGCCCGGGCTCGCCGCGATCGCGTATGGTCTGGCCACCCGGCTGCGGCTCGAGGTCGACGATCCACGGCTCCGGCGCACGCTGCTGGTCGCCGCCGCGCTCTCGAAGTGGGACGCGCTGATCGGTGGCGAGACCAACGCGGGGCAGGAGTACATCACCTCTGGCGAACCGGCCCAGCCACCGTCACCGCTCGCCGCGACACGCGAGGCGCTGCTCGCGCCACCGTGGCCGGCGCGGACCGCGCACTCGCTGACCTCCGGCAACAGCGCGGCGCTCGATCTCACGCTCGCGAAGTCGACGACGGCTCGCGCCGAGCTGTACTGCGTGAAGCTACGGGTCGGAGATGCCCCCGCCGACGCGCCATGCACCTTCACCTCGAAGGTCGACAACGCGAACCAGAAGACACACACCGTCAAGGCCGGCACGCGCAGCGAGGCCTCACTCGGCACGCTCGGTGCGGGTCGCCACGTGGTCGAGGTCCAGCTCGCCGAGGCGAGCGAGGACGACCTCGCGTCGGTACGCTTCGTGACCGATCAGGCGGTGGCCGGTATCACGTTGCCCGCGGAGCCGACGGGGCGTTTCCCGATCCGGATCGAACGCCGGCAGGGCACCAGCCTCGCGCGCGCGAACCAGCCGCAGGTGCTGACCGTGCTCGGTCCGACGACGCTGTGGGTGCAGGGCCGCGCGGTGTCGCCCGATGCCAATCCGGTGACGCTCGACATCGTCGCCGAGCCCGCGCGGGGGGAGCGCATCAAGTCGACGACCGTGCTCGCCACCGATCGCGACCTCGTGGCGCGCGGCGATCCGGGCCGCGACATCAAGGTCTCGTTGCCGGTCGACGTGTTCCTCGTGCTGCCCGAAGGCGAGCGCTACAAGATCACGGTCAAGCCATCTCGTGGTGAGGCCGCGATCCGCACGGCGCGACGCGACGATCGCAAGGGCAAGATCCCGCGCCCGCCCGGGCCCTGGTACGTCGGTGCCGCGGCGCCGCTCCGCCCGTTCGCGCTTCCCGCGCTGCCGTCGCCGCTGCACGCGGTCGCGGGGACCGTGTTTGCGGAGCCCCTGCCGGCGACTTCGGGTACGTACTCGATCGATCTGTCGGGCGGGCAAGAGAGCCTGCGCGAGGAGGATCTGCTCGTCACCGAGGTCAGCCGATTCCGTGTCCAGGCGCAGGTCGCGTTTCGCCGCGAGCTCGTACCGCGTCGCGCGTGGCTGCGGTTCTCGGCCCTCGGCCGCTATCGCGAGAACACGGCCGTGATCGCCGGTGGCGGCGCGGAGCTCTATGTCATCGACCTGCCGCTCGACACGATGCTCGATCTGACCGGGTTCGGCTACACGCAGCGGTACTCCGAGGGGCAGGCTCTCAATGCCAAGCTCGACGCGCGGCTGGCCCGCCGGTTTCGCATCACCGACAACCTGTGGGCGATCCCTCGGCTCGAGACCACCGCGAGCTTCCTCAACACGACGCCGCAGATCGCGATGGAGGGTAACGACAAGGGGGAGGAGATCGATCCGGACGTCTACACCGACTACCGCTACCAGCACCGGGTCGGCGGCACCGGGCGGCTCTCGCTCGCCTGGTCGCCGTTCCAGGATCTGCTGGTCTCGCTCGGTGGCTATGCGCTCAGCAATGCAGACTTCGCGAGCCTCGATCGCGCCGGCGGGACGGCTGACCTCCGCATGCTGCTCCCCGTGTTCGGCGAGACGCTGCTCGGCCTGTCGTATGGACCGGGATACCGGTTCGCCGACGAGGATCGCGAGCTCGCGTACTGGCGTCACGACTTCGGCGCGCAGCTGTCGTGGAATCTGTGGCGCGGCACGACCAGCCGGATCGTGATCTCGACCTGGGGCGAGTACAGCACCTCGGGCGCGCCGATGAATCCGTCGAGCACGTCGTTCGGGTTGTCCCTGCGCTACGATCTGGTCCGCCGGCGCGGGCTCACCGACTTTCAGCCCGACGAAGTGCTGTTCGGCGATCTCGTCGAGCGCCGATGCTACGCGGCGGGATCGCCCGAGCCGCTATGATCGCGACGCGCGCGGCGGACCCCAGCGCGCTCGAGCTCCTCGAGCGCCACCTCTCGATCCTGCAGTGCAAGGTGCGAGGCACGATCATCGAGGGGCTCGCGCGCGAGCTGACGGCCCAGCAAGGGCCGGAGCCCGAACGCAGCGAGGTCGACCACCTGGTCTCGCTGGTCGTGCGGATCAAGCAGATCGCCGAACGTGCCGAGCGCGATCTCGAGGATGTCGAGACCCGCTGGCAGGCGATGGGTCGCAGATACTTCGCGGTCTCCGAGCCAGCCGACCGCCGGCGGGTGCTCGCGGACTACCTGGTCGAGAGCGTGCCCGATCCGCGCCAGCGCGCGGCAGATCTCGCGGCGCTGGACCGCGCGCTCGATCACGATGCGCTACGCGAGCGCCACGCGATCGTCCGGCATCGCTACCTGGTGGTCATCGAGCTCGCCGTGACGTTCATGGGACGCGCGACGGCGAGCGTGCTCGTGCCCGACGCCTCGAAGCAGCTCCGCCACCTGCTCGACGCCGCGGGCATCCAGGACTACCTCCACGAGATGGCCGAGACCGGCTCGCGGTGGCAGATTCGCCACACCGCGTTCGACGGCCTGGTCCGGATCTCGACGGTGGATCGCGCGAACGCGGCGCGCCTCGAGTCGAGCAACCTCGGGAACGCCATGCGCTCCGCCACCAACCTCGACGAGCACGCATGGGTCCAGGGCGAGGCGCTGCACCTCGTGCTCGTCCTGTCGTACTCGCTCGGGCTCGATCTCGTGGCGCGCCGGCTGTTCGAACGCGGGCAGCAACGCGAAGACTTCCTGGTCCGCCGCCAGGCGATCGATCTGCTCGTGCTGGACGACGATCAGGTGCTGGCGATCCTCCGACGCGCGATCGCCGAGCCGGATCCGAGCGAGCACGTCCGGCAGGGTGTTGCCGAGGCGCTCGCCCGCAGCACGGCGCCCCAGGCGCTCGGCTGGTTGCGCCCGCTGCTCGGGCTCGATCCGGTGCGCGTCGAGTCGAGCGCGAAGGTGCGCGCGACGGCGATCGCCGGAGCCTGTCGCGCGGCCCGCACCGAGCCGGATCGGATTCCCGATGTCGCGCGCCTGTTGATCGACTTCCTCGCGCGCGAGACTGCGACCCTGCCGCTGACCATGGCATGCGAGGAGACCGCCGCCCTGATCGCGAGTGGACCGGCCGCATTCGCAGACGTCGGGTCGCCTCTGGTCGCTGCGCTCGTCGAGCTGAGCGGAAGGCGTGACGTGCCGCCGGTCGTCCACGAGGTCGCGGCCGCCGCCGCCGAGACCGCGACCTGCGCTCTCCAGCCGGAGCTCCGCGGATGGATGCAGTACCTCGCGGGCATCGCCCGCGATCTGCGCCCGGGGCGGTCGCGCATGCTCTCGCTCGTGCCACCACCGCGCGGCCTGCCGCCGTTGCCCGACGATCCGATCTTCCTCGGACGCATCCTGGCGGGGCTGTCGCGGCGTGACTTCCCGCTGTTCGCGACCCGGCGCGGGACGCGGATCGAGCTGTGGCGTGGCGATCAGGTCCGCCGCCGGTTCTGGCGCATCCTGCACGAGCTGCGCTCGCGCGCTCCGACCAAGCGACACGCACATCGCCACACCGTCGGGCGACGGCCGCGCGGGCAGCTACGCGCACCTCCCGGCGGCCTCGACGAGGTCACCGCGACGCTGGTCCCGGGCGAGCGCGTGTTCGTGCCGGCGGAAGGCGGCTGGGGGCGGCACCTGCCGAGCGTTGACGATGTCCTCGGGCTACCGCTGTTCGAGCGAGATCCCGTGCGCGTGTTCTCGAGCTACGGCGTGACGACGATCCGCCAGCGGGGCGGGCTGCTGTCCCGGCTGCGCAATCGGCTCTCGATCTCGCGCCGCTATGCCGAGCTCGCCGCGCTTCGCAACCAGTCGCTCGCCGGCCGCGAGCCGCACGAGCGCCAGCGCTACCTGCTCGAGCTCCATCGTCGCTACGGGATCCGCGCGCAACTCGCGCGCTACGACTATCCCGCCGCCGGCGCCGAGACGGCGACGCCCGATCACCTGGCGGGCCTGTTCCCGTCGCCACAGGCGATCGCGCCGGGCAGCTCGGCCGCCTTCTCGACCGCAGCATTCATCGCGATCCCTGGCTTCGATCAGCTGGGCGACTGGCTCGATCGCAATGGCTACTACCTGCTCTCGCTGCGCGGCAACAGCCAGCTCGCGCTGATGATGTTCCTCGTCGCGTTTGCGGCGATCTTCTTCGCCGGTGCGTTCCTCAAGCGCCAGCGGATCGATCGCGCACGCGCTGGCATCCCGCTCACGATCGGCGGCTGGGGCACGCGCGGCAAGTCGAGCGCCGAGCGGCTCAAGGCGGCGGTGTTTCATGGCCTCGGCTACGAGGTGTTCGTCAAGACCACCGGCTGCGAGGCGATGCTCATCCACTCGGTGCCCGACGAGGCGCCGCACGAGGTGTTCATCTTTCGCTCCTACGACAAGGCGACGATCTGGGAGCAACGCGACATGCTCGAGCTCGCCGACTCGCTGGGCTCGGAGGTCTACCTGTGGGAGTGCATGGCGCTGGTGCCCGAGTTCGTCGAGCTGCTCCAGCGCGACTGGATGCACGACGACATCGTCACGCTGACCAACGCGTTTCCGGATCACGAGGACGTCCAGGGGCCGGCCGGCGCGGACGTCGCCGAGTGCATCGCGTCGTTCATTCCATTCGACTCGACGCTGTTCACCAGCGAGGTCAACTTTCTCCCGGTGTTTCGGCACAACTGCGACGAGCGGCGGACCCGGATGTTCGCGGTGCAGCCGCGGGCGGCCGATCTGATCGCCGGTGATCTGCTGGATCTATTCCCGTATCAGGAGCATCCGCGGAACATCGCGCTCGTCGGCCAGCTCGCCGAGGAGCTCGGGATTGATCGCCACCTCGCGATCGCGACGATGGCCCAGCATGTCGTACCCGACATCGGCGTGCTCAAGGTCTCGCACCCCGCGCGTGTGTGCGGCCGGGTGCTGCGGTTCATGAACGGGATGTCGGCGAACGAACGCGTCGGGTTCCTCAATAACTGGCAGCGCATGGGGCTCGACCAGCTGGATCCCGCGACCTCACCGGCCGAGACGATCGTGACGGTCGTCAACAACCGCCGCGACCGGATCCCCCGCTCCGAGGTGTTCGCGCGGATCCTCGTCGAGGACGCGGTGGCCGACGTGCACGTGTTGATCGGCACCAACCTGCGCGGCCTCCGGCGCTACATCACCGAATCGCTGCGCCGCCACGTCAAGCAGCTCGAGGTCGTAGTCTACGACGACATCCACGTCGCCGGTGGCACGGTCACACGGCCCGCGGTCAGGCTCGCGCAACACCTGGCGCGGTTGCGGATCCCGCCGCCGGTGCTCGACAGCGTGCTCGCGCGGCTGGAGCTCTACGCGCGCGGGACCGGGTTCGCACTCGACGCTGCCGGGATGCCGATCCTCGAGCTCGCCGTGCAGCGGTTGCTGTCCCCGGTGGAGAACGCGCCGCTCGGCCCCACGGACGTGCGCGCCGAGGTCGCCCAGGAGCTCCGCATCCTCGACGGCATGTTGACCGCGCTCCCCGACCGCCGCCATGCGATCCCCGAGGTGCTCGGGCCCGCCAGTCGCGCCGAGCTCATGCAGCACGCGGTCGACCAGACGACGCGGATCGTGATCCACGCCAGGCTCCAGGCGCGGCTCGCGTCGGTGCTCGCGCGGCCAAGCCCCGCCGTCGTCGACGCGTTTCACGATGCGTTCCGCACCGCGTATCGCCAGCTGTTCCTCGCGCAGTTGATCATGCTCGAGGATGCCGGCGCCACCGGCGACGCGGTGATCGAGCGCTGCGCGACTGCCGTGCCTCCCGGCACCAACGCGAGCGTGATGGGGATCCAGAACATCAAGGGCACCGGCCTCGACTTCGTCTATCGCTGGGCCGGGCTCGACCAGACGATGGCGCGACTCGCGGTGCTCTCCGGCGACGATCCCGTCGCGCGGGTCGAGGCGCTGCGGGCGATGTTCTCGCACGAGGACTACGGGCTCGTCGAGTCTGGCGTCGCGGCGGCGACGCTCGCGGTGCGGGCCACGGACCGCCTCGACCCGGTCGAGCAGACCGAGCACAAGCGCACGCTCGCACGGCTGCAGATGATTCATCGCGATCGCAGGCAGGCGCTCGCTCGCGATAGCTCGCGCGCGCTCGGCCGCCGGATGGTCGACGCGGTGCTCGGCGCGTTCGATCCGCTGGACTCCATCCGCCGCCGTCGCAAGGCGGCTCAGGTGATGGCCGACCTGGTCGCGCATCGGATCTCGCATATCCGGGCGGCGAAGGAGATGCGTGCGCTGTACGAGCGCCAGCGCAGGATCTAGCCGCCGGCGAGTGGCGCCAGCAGGTAAATCTCGTCGCCGTCCTTGATCTCGCGCTCGGCGTTCTCCACGAACGGGCAACGCTCGCCGTTCAGCATCATCGTGTCGGTGAGGTGTGGCGAGCTCTCGAGCGAGCGACGCAGGGGGATGCCGCCGGTCTCGGCGACCTCGACCAGCCGGCCCAGCGTGGTGCCCGCCGGGACCCGCAAGTAGGTGTCGATGTCCCGCCAGTCGTCACCGATCCGGCCGCGGATCACGACGTGGACTTTGAGCTGGTCGCCGCGGAGTCGATCGAAGATCCCCATCGTTCACCTGTCCTCCGTGTACCCCTCCAGGATCTCGGTCATTCCGAGCTCCGCGGCGCGCGCCCCGGCCAGGTGGCCGGTCGCCTTGTTCCAGTGCATGTGATCGTAATAGTCATCGCGCAGCATCGGCAGCGGAACACGCACGCCCTTGAGCGGGCCGGCGGAGAGATTGCCATCGCCCTCGCCGAGCATCCGCGGGTGCGGGGCAAAGTCTGCCGGCACGATGCCCTCGCGACGGTTGAACGCCGCGCGCAGGTTCTGGATCCGCTCGCCGCACATCAGCAGATCGGCGTCGGTGTAGCCCCAGCCCGTCGCCGCGTTCAGCAGCTCGACCAACGGCAGCGAGCCGGTCAGCATCGTGAACATGCACAACC
>JBBJLY010000491.1:0-2868 GCA_037720695.1 Kofleriaceae bacterium
ATCAGCTCGACGGAGCTGATCGGCTCTCGCGCGAACAGCCGCGAAGCCGCGACGAGCTCGGCCTGGGTGGCCGCGACGCGCACCACGAAGCCATCGCGTACCTCGAGCCGCTCGAGCGGAATCTCCGGCCACCACGCGTGCGCGTGTGCCGCCAGCAGCGACCGCCGCCTGCCGCCCAGCGCGATCCGATCGCCGGTGCCGCGCGCGAGCTCGTGGTCGACCACGATCAGCTCACCGCGTGGATCCCCTGCCGAGAGCAGCGCGTCGGCATAGACCAGCCGGAGCGCACCATCCGCAGGATTCGCCAGGATCTCCTCCAGCAAAGGCGACGCCACCGCTAGAGTCTAGCGGTGTCCTCGACCACCGCTTCTCCAGACTGGAGGCGGATCCACGCGTTCGGCCTGCCGGGTGGCAGCATCCGCGGGCTGCTCGCGCTCGCGATGTTCGGCGCCGTGTGGACCCACCTCGCCCTGGTGCCCGACCGCCGACTGCCCGAGTACCTCCAGAACTTGATGTTCATCATCCTCGGGCACTACTTCGCCGCGCGGAACGGGCGGCGGTTGCCACGCATCGTCGAGGATCTTCGCGCGCTGGTCTCGCTCGCCGCCGCGGCCGTCCTGATCCTGATGGTGTTCGACCTCTGGGAGCCAGCGTTCCCCGTCCAGCGCTTCCTCATCGAGGACGTGCTCGCGGCGGTCGTCGGCTTCTATTTCGGCTCGCGATCGTGAGCCGGCTCCCGAGTCCGTCCTATGATGGGCTGCCGGTGAGCTGGATCGTCGAGCAACCAGGCGTCACGCTCGCCGCCGTCGTCAAGACCAACACCGGCCTCCCGTGGTCGGCGGCCAAGCGTCACGTCGAGACCGGCAAGGTGTTCGTCGACGGTGCCCGCATCACCGAGATCGATCACCGGCTGATCGCCGGCCAGGTCGTCGAGCTGCGCACCAACGCGCCGCGCCCGGTCGATCCCGAGCGCGAAGGCGTGCTGGTGTTCGACGACGCGCACGTGGTCGTCATCAACAAGCCAGCCGGTATCAACAGCGTGCCGTACGAGCCGCGCGAGACCGGGACCGCGATGGACCTGATCCGGGGCACCTGGCGTCGACTCGGCAAGTCCGCCACCACGGTGCCCCTCCACGTCGTCCACCGGATCGACCGCGCCACCAGCGGCCTCCTCGCCTTTGCCAAGTCCAAGCGCGCCGAGCAAGGACTCGCGGCCCAGCTCCGCGCGCATACGATGACGCGCCAGTACCTGTGCGTCGCCCACGGCACCGTCATCCCGGGCCGCATCGAGTCGTACCTGATCGCCGATCGCGGCGATGGGCTGCGCGGCTCGACGATGCGCCTCGACCAGGGCAAGCGCGCCATCACCCACGTCGAGGTTCGCGAGGCGCTGCGCCACTCGACGCTGTGCGCGATCCGACTCGAGACCGGCAAGACCCACCAGATCCGGATCCACCTGTCCGAAGGCGGCCACCCGCTCGTCGGCGAGCAGGTCTACATCCGCGACTACGAGCAGGCCGGCGGCAAGCTCCTGACCTCCGCCCGCCTGATGCTGCACGCAGCGACGCTCGGCTTCGAGCACCCGGTCACCGGCACCCGCGTCGATCTCGCCGCCCCCACCCCGCCCGACTTCGACGTGGTCGTCGAGCGTCTTCGCATCCCGGCCGCCCCGCCTCGGTAGCTCGCTCGCGGCGTCACTCGACCGGGCGCAAGACCTGTTGGCAGCAAACCGCTGGCTCTCCCGATAAGCTGCCTGCCCATGCCGCCCGCCGACCTCGCGATCCGTTCCGCCACCGCCGCCGACTGCCCCACGATCCTCGCGTTCATCCGCGAGCTCGCCGAGTACGAGAAGCTGCTGCACGAGGTGGTCGCCGACGCGCCGCTGCTTCACGCGACGCTGTTCGGCCCGCGCCCCGCCGCCGAGGTGCTGATCGCGGAGCTCGCCGGTGAGCCCGTCGGCTTCGCGCTGTTCTTCACCAGCTACTCGACGTTCCTCGGCAAGCCGGGCCTCTATCTCGAGGATCTGTTCGTGCGCCCCGCCGCGCGCGGCAAGGGCATCGGGGCCGCGCTCATGGTTGCGCTCGCGAAGCTCGCGGTCGAGCGTGACTACGGCCGGTTCGAGTGGGCGGTCCTCAACTGGAACCAGCCCGCGCTCGACTTCTACGCGACGCTCGGTGCCAGGCCACAGGATCAGTGGACGGTGCAGCGGGTCACCGGCGACTCGCTGCGCGCGCTTGCCGCTCGCTAGCGTCGAGTCGCCCATCGGTTGCGGTCCACGAACACGACCCGCTGCATCGCCATCCAGGTCATCTGCCTCCTAGTACGGCATCTCGTAGCCAAGCCCGAGCGAGAACCGGCCGGCGCCGGCGCCGAGGTCGTTGCCCGGGTCACGCGCGAAGTAGCCGCCCACGAGGAACGACATCGCGAGCTTCAGGCGCTTGCGGTCGTCGTCCCACAGGCGAAACACGTACGCCGAGCCGCCACCGATCCCGAACCCACCGACGGTGTGAGGGCCGAGCTGCGCGAGGCCGGCGCCCTCGAAGCGGAGCTCGAGCCCGAACACCGAGCCGAAGAACAGGTCGAAGCCGGCGCGCGCACCGAGCGCGACGTGGCCGTGGTGCGAGTAGGTGCCGAAGCCGGCGAGCGCGTGCGCATCGAGCGCCCACTGGAAGAATCGGTAGCGCTCGCCGAGCCACAGCGGGCGGGTGGCGAACAGCGCGCCCCCGGGATCCTCGATCGACATCGGGTAGCTCGCGAACACGGCGACCGCCGCACCGAGCTGCACGCGCGAGGTGTCGCGATCGAGATCGACGGTGGCGCGCACCTCATCAGCGCGAGCGGGCATCGCGAACCCGAGACACCCGACGC
>JBBJLY010000492.1:0-2852 GCA_037720695.1 Kofleriaceae bacterium
GACGTCATCGTCGCCGCGCTGCTCGGCGCCGAGGAGTTTGGCATGGCGACCGCGTCGCTGGTCGCCACCGGCTGCGTGATGCTGCGCAAGTGCCACCTCAACACGTGCTCGGTCGGTATCGCGACCCAGGATCCCGCGTTGCGCGAGAAGTTCACAGGGCGACCCGAGGACGTCATCAACTACTTCACGTTCGTGGCCGAACGCGTGCGCGAACAGCTCGCGCGACTCGGCGCCCGCTCGCTCGACGACATCGTCGGTGCGGTCGAGCGGCTGCGCGCACGCCGGACCAGCCATCCCAAGGCCTGCCGGCTCGATCTCGGCGCCGTGCTCGCCTCGCCCGCGCCCGGCCCCCGCAAGTTCGCGCGCGCGATGCCGTGGGACGTCAGCGATCACGTCGATCACGACCTGATGCGGCGCTCCGGGCTGTTCGAGCGCGACGCCGTCCCGGCCAACCGGCCGATCGAGCTCGCACTACCGATCGACAACTCGCGACGCGCGGTCGGCGCGCTGCTCTCCGGTGAGATCGCACGTCGCCACGGCGCACGCGGCTTGCCCGACAACACGATCCGCGTGCGGTTCACCGGCGCGGCCGGCCAGAGCTTCGGCGCGTTCCTCGCACCGGGCGTCACGCTCGAGCTGTGCGGCGACGCGAACGACTACATTGGCAAGGGCCTGTCCGGCGGCCGCATCGTGGTCTACCCGCCGGCCAGCGCGCGGTTCGCACCCGAGCACAACGTGATCGTCGGCAACGTCGCGCTGTACGGCGCAACCGCCGGCGACCTGTTCGCGTGCGGCCTCGGCGGCGAGCGGTTCGCGGTCCGCAACTCCGGCGCGCGCGCCGTGATCGAAGGTGTTGGTGACCACGGCTGCGAGTACATGACCGGCGGCGTCGTCGTCGTGCTCGGCCCGGTCGGTCGCAACTTCGCAGCCGGCATGTCGGGTGGCACCGCCTACGTGTTCGACCAGGCGCAGACGCTGCGGGCGCGCACCAACCTCGAGATGGTCGAGCTCGAGTCGGTCGTCGACGAGAGCGACCTGTGGCTGCTGTACTCGCTGGTCGAGGACCACGTGCGGTTCACGTCGTCGCCGCTCGGTCGCCGGGTGCTCGACAACTGGGAGCACCTGGTCGCGCGGTTCGTCAAGGTGATGCCCACCGACTACAAGCGCGTCCTCCAGCAGCGTCGCGCCGCGGCGAGACCCCGGCCGCCCGGTCACCTCAGCGTGGTGGGCAGCTGATGGGCAAGCCCACCGGCTTCATCGAGTGGACGCGCCTGCTGCCCCGCAAGCGTCCCGTCGGCGAGCGCCTGCACGACTGGCGCGAGGTCGAGAGTCCTGCCGGGCTGCTCGAGAGCGACGCGATCCGGCCGCAGGCCGGGCGCTGCATGGACTGCGGCGTGCCGTTCTGCACCCAGGGCTGCCCGCTCGGCAACCCGATCCCGGACTTCGCCGATCTCGTGTTTCGCGATCGCTGGCGCGACGCGCATCGCCGGCTGGCCGCCACCAACGACTTCCCCGAATTCACCGGCCGGCTGTGTCCCGCCCCGTGCGAGGGCGCGTGCGTGCTCGCGATTGACGGCGCACCGGTCACGATCGAAGCGATCGAGAAGGCGATCGCGGAGCGCGCCTTCGCCGAAGGCTGGGTGACGCCCGTCCCGCCGCGCGTGCGCACGAGCAAGCGCGTCGCTGTCGTCGGGTCTGGGCCTGCGGGGCTCGCCGCCGCGGCCCAGCTCAACCGCGCCGGCCACCTGGTCACGGTGTTCGAGGCCGACGCGCGTCCCGGTGGCCTGCTCCGCTACGGTATCCCCGACTTCAAGCTCGAGAAGCACGTCATCGATCGCCGGCTCGCGATCCTCGCGGCGGAAGGCATCGTGTTCCGGTGCGGCGTCCGCGTCGGTGAGGAGCCGACGTGGGATCGGCTGCGCGCCGAGTACGACGCGCTGGTGATCGCGATCGGTGCGCAGCGCCCGCGCGAGATCGCCATCCCCGGTCGCGCGCTTCCCGGCGTGACGATCGCGATGGACTTTCTCGTCGGTCAGAATCGCGCGCTCGCCGGCGAGATCCCGGCGACCCACCACGACGTCCGCGACAAGCGGGTCATCATCCTCGGCGGCGGTGACACCGGCTCGGACTGCCTCGGGACCGCGCTTCGCCAGCGTGCCGCGCACGTGATGCAGATCGAGCTCCTGCCCGCCCCGCCCGCGACGCGCACCGCCGCCAATCCGTGGCCGACCTGGCCGCTCGTGTTCCGGACCTCGAGCTCGCAGGAGGAAGGTGGCGAGCGCGCGTTCGCGTTTCGCACCACCGAGCTGACGGGCGACGGCAAGCTCGCGCAGCTCCACGGCGTGTGCGTGGACACCGGCGAGGCGCTCGCGTTTCCGGTCGACACGTTGATCCTCGCGCTCGGCTTCGTCGGGCCCGACACCGGGCGGGTCGTCGATCAGCTCGGGGTCGCGCTCGATCCACGCGGCAACCTCGCAGTCGATGCGAGCTACCGGACCAGCGTGCCGAACGTGTACTGCGCCGGCGACGCGCACCGCGGTGCCTCGTTGATCGTATGGGCGATCGCCGAGGGCCGCGAGCTCGCCCGCGCCGTCGATGCGGACCTGCGCGGGGGCGTGTCGTGCGTGCCTCCACGCGGGCAAGACCTGGCGATCTGAGCACTCGTGCGGCGACCTGGCGTCGCAGCGTCGACACCTCGGCTGTCATGGAAAAACATCCGCGCTCGAAGTTCTTGATGAAAGGCGCCCCGACCGCCGTGCTATGACCGCGCGGCGTCACGGTGGGTGACGTCACAGGAAGGCATCCGCTTCCGACGGGAATGCCTTGGCCGATGCCGACCACACCCAGATCAC
>JBBJLY010000493.1:0-2852 GCA_037720695.1 Kofleriaceae bacterium
GCTCGCCCACGCGCACGAGCTGGCGGGGATCCGACGGGGGTTCGCGGTCCACCCCATCGATCCCGCGATCGTGGCCGCCGATCGGGATCCCGCCGTCCGTGAGGCCGCGCTGCACGCCGACACCGCGGCCGCTGCCACGCGCGATCCGGACCCATGGGTCCGCCGCGCCGCGCTGCGCCTGCTCGCCCAGGCACCTGCCGCCACGCCCCAAGCTCGCGAGGTCGCGCGACGCGCGCTCGAGTCGAGCGATCCGTGGATGCGCGCGGAGGCCTGCCGGATCTCGATCGACGGTCCCGACCACCTCGCGCTCGTGCTCGAGCGCACCGTCGATCGCGACGAGGCCGTGCGATCCAGTGCCCTCGATGCGCTGGAGCGCCTGCCCGCCTCCGACGACCAGGTCCGCGAGCTCCTCGGCTCCGAGCTGGCACCGGGTGTGCGCGCGTTAGTTTATGGCTGGCTCGTGCGCCGGCTCGATGACACGGCGGCGACCCTCGCGCGCACCGCGCTCGCCAGCGAGACCGACCCACGCGTGCGCAAGATCCTCGCGGCCGCAGGTGGCCACGACGAGGCCGGCCTCGCGGTCGCGCTCGCACGTCCCGCCGAGGTCGCGCTCGTCAGTCCGGACATCGCGCCACCGCGAACTGACCTCGAGCGTCGACCGTTCGGACGCGCGGGCTTCACGGTCGCGCCGCTCGCCATCTCTGGCGCCTACGATCTATCGTCGCGCGCGCTCGCGGAGGCCCACAGTGCCGGGGTCGATCTGTACTTCTGGGAGTCGGGCTACGACGAGCTCGCCCAGTTTCTGCGCGCGCGGAACCGGCGCAATCGCACGCACGTGATCACCGGCAGCTATCACGCCGATGCGCGTTCGATCCGGATCGACGTCGATCGCGCGCTCCACCAGCTGCGGCGCGATCGGCTCGACGCGTTCCTCCTGTTCTGGACCCGGTCTCCCGCGCGCCTCGACGACGAGACGTTCGACGTGCTCGACGCGCTCAAGCGTGAGGGCAAGATCGGCGCGGCCGGGTTCTCGACGCACCATCGTGATCTCGCGCGCACGGCGATCGAGGACAGGCCGTGGGACATCGTGATGATCCGGCACAGCGCCGCACATCCCGGCATCGAGCGCGATCTGTTGCCGGTGGCCCAGGCGCGCGGCACGGCGATCGTGACGTTCAGCGCCCTGTGTTACGGCCGGCTGCTCACCGGGCCCGGCGCCCCGACGGCGAGCGAATGCTACCGCTACTCGCTCTCGCAGCCGGGCGTCGTCGCCTGCATCTCGGCGCCGCGACGCCGGCGCGAGCTGGTCGCAAACCTCGAGGTGCTGCGGGATCCGACGCTGACGCCTGCGCGGATCGAGGAGCTGCGCGCACATGGTCTCGGCGTGCGTGCCGAGAGCCAGCGGTTCAACACCCTGATGCGCCAGCCGACGCGCGATGCGGCTGCCGCCGCGCGCGAGATGCTCGAGAGCGAGCTGCCGCCCACCGAGTCGGTGCCGCGCCGCCTGCCAACCGCGAGTCCGGCGCGACGCACGCGTACGCGACTCGGTGCCACGCGTCGCGGCGCGCTGATTGCCCGGATAGCCCGAGGCCGAGGGGCAGCGGTGGTCACAAATATGAGACGCTCGTGTCCCCGGGGCGAGCTAGCCTCGTCCATGGCGCTACGCCATGGCTGATTTCGACCGTCCATGAACAACGGGTACACGGGAGCGCTCCGCTCACGGCGTCTTCGATCGCCCCCGTGTACGACATGCCGAGCAAGTGGCTCATAATCCCCGGGGACAGTTGATCGCGCGTGGGCATTCGACGATCCTTCGTGCGTCCTCGGGGTCGTGGCCGAGCTAGCCTTCTGTCCGTGGCGCTACGCCACGGCTGATTTCGACTGACCATGAAGAACGTTGGCGCTCCGAGCTCGCTTGCGGCTTCCTTAGCCCGGAGCACCTGTACTGCGAGCAAGTGGCCTGCCATGACCCCGGGGGACTCTTGCAAACGCTAGTCGAGCTGTTGATCGAGCTGAAGTCGCTGGCTGGCTCGCTCGACGACCCAAAGCAGCTCGCGAAGATCAACAAGCTGTTCTCGAACCCGCGGCTGCCCGCCGAGTTCCAGGTCGGCCGGCACTACCTGTCTCGCCTGCTCGTGCCGCGGATCGAGAGCCAGCTCGATCACCTCGATCCGGAACAGCGCAAGGAGGCGATCACCTCGGCGCGCACGCTACTCGCGCGCAGTGCCGCCGCGCGACTGCTGCGCCGGGTCGTCAAGGATCCCGACGGCAAGGTGCGAGCCGCCGCGCGCACCGCCGTTCGCAAGCTCGCGCTCGACGACGTCGCGCCGCCCGACATCCGCTACAAGGTCGACAAGAGCTCGCCGCTCGGCGGCCACAACCCGACCGGCTGGGCGTTCGGGATCTTCGCGCACGACGCGGCGAGCGCGCGCAAGGTCAAGAAGCCGACGCGACCGAACGCACTCGACCAGTACGCGCTGCCGAAGCTCGCGAGCCCGGAGGCCGTGGCCAAGCTCGTCGGCGTCACGCTCGAAGATCTTCCGAAGCTGATGCGCCCCGGCACGGAGGCCGGCTCCGGGTACGTCGAGTTCGAGGTCCCGAAGGCCAAGGGCGGCACGCGCCGGATCGCCGCGCCGCGCGCGCCGCTCCGCAAGGTGCAGCGGATCATCCTCGATCAGATCCTCGCGAAGGTGCCACTCCATGACGCCTGTCATGGATTCGTGCCCAAGCGCTCGACGGTCACCAATGCACAGCCGCACCAGCTGTCCGCGCTGGTGGTCAAGCTCGACCTCAAGGACTTCTTCCCGACGGTGCACTACCGGCGGGTCAAGGGGTTGTTCGTGCACCTCGGC
>JBBJLY010000246.1:0-12444 GCA_037720695.1 Kofleriaceae bacterium
GAGCCAGAGATAGGTCTTGTAGGCGCGACGCGCCCCGAACGACGTGCATAGCAGGCGTGCTCGGCTGCGCGTCCGGCTTGCTCGTGCTCGCCGGCATCGCGGCGGCGCAGTTGCCCGCCACCCGTCGCGTCGGCACGTCGGCCGCACCGATCGGCGCACCGATCGGCGCGCTGATCGTGCGCTCGTGGCGGGACGGGGCGCGCGCGGTGCGCCGCAACCTGCTGGCGCGGCATCTCGCGCTCCTGGTCGCGATCGCCGGCGTGTTCGCCGCGCTGGCCTACTTCGCGCTCGGCATCTCGCTGATCTCGGAGGGTGGCTCGAAGCCCGAGCTCGCCGCGCTGATCGGCGGCGTGCGCGGCGCCGGGCAGGTGGTGACGTTGATCGTCCAGCTCGTGATCGCGCCGCGGATGTTCGCGCGGCTGGGCACCGGCCACGCGCTCTTGCTCGCACCGCTGATCGCACTCGCGTCCGGGCTCGGCCTCGTGGTCGCGCCGATCCTCGCCGTCGCGATCGCGACGCAGATCTCCGCGCGCGTGCTCGATGCCGGGATCCAGACGCCCGCCGAGAAGCTCGCCCAGACCCTGCTACCGACCGCGGTGCGAGGCCGCGTTGCGGGGTTCCTCGACGGCACCGCGAAGCGCGCCGGCATGGTGCTCGGCGGGCTGATGGGGGCAGCGCTGGTCGGTGCGCCGCTCGCGTTCTACCTCGTGATCGCGGTCGCGGCTGCGCTCTGGCTGCTCGCGGCATCCCGGATCGCTCGCGAGCTCCCGGCGCTCGCGATCGAGCATGTCGCGCGCGGTGCGAGCGAGCTGGTCGACGCGCGTGGAATCGAGCTGCTGGTGCGCGAGCTGGCTGGGCCCCAGCCCGGCCGCGCCGCCGAGGTGCTCGCGCGGTTGCACGCGGCCGGAAGCGTCGATGCCGTTCCCTACCTGGTCCAGGCCGTCCCGGCGCGCGGCGAGCACGCGGGGGTGTGGCTGGCCCTGGGCGCTGCGCGCGCCACACCGCGCGAGGTCCACGGCCCGGCGCTGCTCGCGGCGGCGAACTCACCCGGCATCCCCGTCGAGCTCGCCGTGCGCGGTCGGCCTCGTGGGGCGTGCCCGCTCACGAGCTCGAGGCCTGGCAAGCGTCGAGCGATCCCGCGGTCGCTCTCACGGCCGAGGTCGCCGCGTTCCGGCTCGCCGGCTCGCCCGATCTCGCGCTCGGCACGCTGCGCGACGCGATCCGTGATGGCGGCCCCCTCGGCCGGGCGGCGACCCACGAGCTGTGTGTCGAGATCGCGCGCGGGCTCGCCGGTGCGGGTGACACCGCCCGCGTGCTCGAGGCCGCGCGCCACCTGACGCGCGCGTTGCGCCGCGGTCGCGGCGAGGTGGCGAGTCGCGTGCAGGCGTTCGTCGTGCTCGCCCGCGTGATCGAAGCGGCGCGCGAGCGCCGCAGCGCGGAGCTTTCGCTGCTGCGTGCCGACCTTCTCGAGCTCGCGCGCGAGCGCGTCGAGACCGGGGCCACGCCGCTCGCGCCCGAGCACATGCTGACCTCGCTCGTTCGCCAGCCACGCGGCCGCGCGCAGGGTGACGATGCACCGGAGGTGGCCGCCGCGATCCGGCTCTACGGCTGCGTGCTCGAGGGCGTGCTCGCCGGCGGCGGGATCGATGGCGACGATCTGCGACGGCTCTCTCGCGCGCTCGGCGAGCCCGATGACGAGGTCCGCGCCGCCGCCGAGGAAGTGCTGACCGCACTCGGCCCGGCCGCTGCCGGCGAGCTCGTCACCACCGCCGCCTGGGGTCGCCGGCGTGCGCGCGACCGCGCCGCGGCGCTACTCGCCGAGCTCCCCGTCACGCCAGCCGCACTCGATCGCCTGATCGATGCCGAGCTCGACGCGCTCGACGCCACCCACCTCTCGATCTCGGTCCTGCGCGAGCCCGGCGACGAGCTCCTCGCGCGCCGGCTCGACGAGCGCCTGCGAGAGATCGCACACACGGTCCTGCTGCTGGTCGCCGCACGCCGCAAGTCGCCCGCGATCGCGCGAGCGGCCTCCGCCTGGGGACACGCCCGCGGCGGCCAGGAACGCGCTCGCACCCTCGCGGTGATCGAGGCCGCCTTGCCGCGCGTGCTGGTCGGCCGGCTGGTCGATGCGGTCGACGATCTGACACCCGCTGATCGCGCCGCCGCGGTCGCGCGCACTGGCATCGATCCTCCCGGGCGCGACACCGTCGTCCGCGCCGAGCTCGCCGGCCGCGATCGCCTCGCGCGCGCCCTCGCGCTGCACATCCTCGGTGCCGCCGGTCGCAGCGCCGATCACCGCCACACTATCGCCCAGGCCGCTCACACCGAGGCGCTGGCCCAGACCCCGGGCGAGCTGCTTCGCCGGCTCACCAAGGCCGTCATCCCTACCAACCGCCCGATCATCCAGGATGGAGACCCCGACATGCCGACTCGCGTCGAGACCCTGATCGCCCTCGGCCGCGTCCCGCTGCTCGCGACGCTGACCACCCGCCAGCTCGCCGATGTCGCCGAACGCGCGCGCTGGAGCACCCCCGGCCAGGGCGCCGTGCTGATCACCGCCGGCGACCTGATCGACGCCCTGATCGTGGTCGAGGATGGCGAGCTCGAGCTCGGCGACCGCCGGATCGCGAAGGGCGACACCGTCGACGAGCTCGCGTGTGTCGCGCCGATCTCCGCGACACGCGACCTCCGCGCGGTCCGGCCATCGCGCGTGATCCGGCTCGAGCGAGTCGACTTCGAGGAGCTGGTCGATGATGTGCCAGGGCTCGCGGCGGCGGTGTGCCGCGCGCTGGGGGAGCGAGCGCGCAGGGCGGAGGATGCGGCGTATCGCTCGCCACTGGCGAGTCGCGCGTAGACCCGTCGTCACGGGCCGGACCCGGAGACGTTAGCCGTTAGCCGTTAGCCGATCGGGAACCGGATCGCGAAATCCGTGTCCCGCGCGAGCGGAGGGTCATCTACGGGCCCGGGGTCCGTCGGCACAGCCACGCGCCTGGCTGGCCGCTCGTGCTTCGAGTGGGTCAACCCCCAGCACAGGCCCAGCAAGCGGTCGAGCGTGACGCGGGCAGACTCGTCGTCGACGATGCAGCCCCACGCCCGCGCAGTGTCGAGGCAGCCGAGCACCTCGCGTGCTTCGCCATGCGCGTTCTCGAACGCACGGTTCTTGTTGCCACCGTTGCGGCGCTGACCCCGGCCGTCCCGAGGTCTGGTGCTCTCTCGCCCTCAGCGGTCCAGCGCGCACGGACCGCGAGGCGAGAGCGCCAGACCGAGGCCAGCGACTTCTGCCGTTGCCGATGCCGTTGCCCTTGCCGATGCCGATGCCGATGCCGATGCCGATGCCGATGCCGATGCCGATGCCGATGCCGATGCCGATGCCGATGCCGATGCCGATGCCGATGCCGATGCCGATGCCGATGCCGTTGCCGATGCCGATGCCGATGCCGATGCCGATGCCGATGCCGTTGCCGTTGCCGATGCCGATGCCGATGCCGTTGCCGCTGCCGCCGGGGTCAGTTCATCTCGGCGCAGCGCTGGTGATCCGCGCGCGTCGACGCCTTGATCCAGCAGCCGCGCTTGTCCGCGCTCCACGTCTGCGTGGTGCACAGCTCCGCCATCTTGCGAACCATCCGCGCGCGATCGCGATCAGCGGCCGACCGCTCGGCAAGGTCCGTCGCGGTCGCGATGAACGAGGTCGCAAATTGCTCACCGACCTCGAGACATGCGTCCGTGACCTCGACCCCGGCATCCGCGGGTGGCCGTTCCAACCGAGCATCGACGGTGGCCCCAGCATCGATCGGCAGGGGCGCAGCGTCGGCATCCAAGACGATGACGACCGCAGCATCGGACGGTGCGAGCGCGGGCGGTGCAGCCTTGGGCTTCGGGGGCTGGAGATCGCACGCGGTGAGCACCGCGAGCAAGCACACGGTGCGCATGCTCATCCTCCCACCAGCGGCCGGGCCTGGACGATCCAGAACTGTTCGCCCTCGAGCACCCACTCGACGTCGAGCGGCTTGCCATGCGTGAACACCGACATGAACGCGCGGACCTGGGTCGCGAGCGCCTTCGCGCGGGCCTCGGTCAGGATCACACCCGCGCCGGCAGGCACCGGGATCTCGCGGATGCCACCGCCGGGCTCGAACTTCAGCATCACCGGGTCGTCGGCGCGCGAGATGATCTTGGTGCCGTCGTTGGTGGGGTCGAAGATGATCTGCTCGGGCACCTTCTGGCCCTCGACGACGCGCATGCCAAGGCCGTGCTTCGCGTTGATCGTGAAGCTCTTGTCGTCGCTCGGGTCGTAGAGGTTCTTGGTCACCAGCACGCCGGCCGCCGTGGCGTTGACGCCGATCTGGATCAGGACGCCGCCGTAGACCTTGCGGTGATCGATGCCGGAGAGCTCGCGCTCGTCGACCGCACGCAGCGTCCACACCGAGGCCCAGACCTTGCGAATCGCGGCGCCGAGGGCCTCCTTGCCGACGACGTTGGCGACCGTGTCGTAGAGCCCGGCGCCGTTGAACCCGGGCAGATCCTCGGCGTTGGTGGAGCTGCGGACGAACACGCCGCGGCCGCCGAGCTTGATCCGGACGCGCTTGTAGAACATGTCGAGGTGCGCGGGGTCGATCGGCGCCTCGGCGATCGCGGCTCGCAGCTTCTCGAGCTCGGCCTTGCGCCACGCCGGATCGGCCTTGAATCTCGGATCGGTGAGCAGCGTCTCGACTCGCTGGCCGAGCTTGTTCTGCGTCATGTGGTGGACGTAGTAGAAGAACGGCACGCCGAAGCCCGCCGGCACCTTCACGCCGCCGAGGTTCGCGGTGACGATCTCGCCGAGGTTCGCTGCCTTGACGCCGTAGATCGTCGCGTCCTTCGCCCGCATCCGGGTCAGCATCGCGAGGCGCGGAACGTCGATCTTCGCGTCGGGCATGTCGACGCGCTTGGCCTCGATGATCTTGCCCTCGAGCTCCTTGATCTCGGCCGCGGTGGCCTCGCGCAGCACCGCCTTGGTATCGGTGACCTCGTAGTAGACGATCTTGCCGTCCAGGGCGCCGTACTTCTCTCGCGCCTTCTTGTCGCCGGCGTTGGGAATCTTCCAGGCATTCGCTCGCAGGTTGACGTGGGACAGCGGCGTCGAGAACGTGGTGGCCAGGATGCCGGCGACCGGCGTGATGTCGGGGTAGCTCTCCTGCAACAGCACGATCTCGGTGCGCGCGAAGAACATCGACTCGTACGCGGTGCCGGTCGGGACGACCCGCAGCTTGCCGACTGCGCGGCCCTTGTTGAACGCCTGGAACGTGGCGCTCTTGTAGATCTCGTCGTTGGTGATCGTGCGGACGCCCTGCTTCTGGACCTCCCCCGCGATCTTCTGCTGCAGCGGCGAGTCGGGGCGCCACACGAGCTGCGTCTTGAAGAACGCCTCATCGAGTCGCTTGCGCGCACGCACGACATCGTCGGGGCCGATCTTGTCGCCCTCCCAGAACGACATCGTCCACTTGTCGATCTTCAGGTGGTGCGTGACGTAGCCAAGGATGAACTTCGGCTTCACCCGCTCGTAGTTCTTGTTGTACTCGCGGACATTCTCGGCGGTCCATTCCTGCTTGAGCAGCACGCCGAGCACGAAGTCCGCGTGCAGGTTGAACAGGTTGACGTCGATGAAGTAGATGTCGTTGGTCTTCAGATCGATGATGAACTTGCCGAGCTGATCGGAGCTGATCTTCTTCGAGTAGGCGTTCCAGGTCTTGACGTCGCCGACGGACTTGATCCAGGCCCGGTGCTCGCCGTCCGCCCATGCCCGGGTCGCGAACAGCACCACGAGCAAGCCGACGATCCGACAGACGCGCATCATGACTCGTTATAACGCGTATAGTCGCGCCGTGGTCTCGGCTGGCAACCGCGCGGCGAAACTCGCAGTTCTCGTCGCCGCGCTCGGATACTTCGTCGACATTTACGACCTGATCTTGTTCGGGATGGTGCGGACGACCAGCCTCAAGGACCTCGGCTACACCACACAGGCTGCGCTGACCGAGCACGGCATCTACCTGTTCAACATGCAGATGGCCGGCATGCTGGTCGGCGGGGTGTTGTGGGGCGTGATCGGAGACAAGCGGGGGCGGCTCTCGGTGCTGTTCGGCTCGATCGCGATCTACTCGCTCGCGAACCTCGCCAACGGGTTCGTCACCGACATCTCGGCGTACGCCGTGTGCCGGCTGATCGCGGGCATCGGGCTCGCCGGCGAGCTCGGCGCCGGCATCACCCTGGTCAGCGAGCTCCTCGGTCGCTATCAGCGCGGGATCGGGACCGCGATCGTCGCCGGCGTCGGCATCGCGGGCGGGCTGCTCGCCGGGCTGCTCGGTGGCGCATTCCCCGGCATCGGCGTCCACTGGACCACGGCATACATCATTGGCGGCGTGATGGGGCTCGCGCTGCTTGTGCTGCGGATCGGCGTGGTCGAGTCCGGCATGTTCTCGACGCTCGCGCGCCGGACCGACGTCTCGCGCGGCAATTTCTTTCGCCTGTTCACCGATCGCGCGCGGTTCACCAGGTACCTCGCGATCATCTGCGTCGGCGTTCCGGTCTGGTACGTGATCGGGATCCTGTGCGTGCTCTCGCCGGAGCTCGGCGTGGCGCTCGGGCTCGAGACCCCGCCCAACGCGGCCCGCGCGCTGTTCCTGTTCTACGGTGGGTGCGCGTTCGGCGACCTCGGCTCGGGCCTGATCAGCCAGTGGTTCCGGTCGCGCAAGAAGGCGCTCGCGCTGTTCCTGACCTCGGGCACGCTGGTCACCGTCTTGTACTTCGCGATCGGCGGGATGTCAGACACCGGGTTCTACGTGCTGTGCACGCTCGGCGGGTTCTCGATGGGCTACTGGGCCGTGTTCGTCACCACCGCCGCCGAGCTGTTCGGCACCAACCTGCGCGCGACCGTCACCACCACCGTTCCAAACTTCGTGCGCGGCTCGGCGGTGCTGCTCACGCTCGGGTTCCGCGAGCTGATCGGCCCGCTCGGCATGGTCGGGGCCGCGATCGCGGTCGGCGTGTTCTCGTTCGGGATCGCGTTCGTCGGGCTCGCCCGGCTGCACGAGACATTCAGCGTCGACCTCGACTATCACGAGTCGTGAGGGCGACGTCGGAAGTTCAGGGCAACGTGATGCTGGGGATCCGGCCCTCGGCGAGCGCGCCATCGCCGTTCGGGATGAACGCCATCGATGTCGTCCCCGCCGGGTTCAGGCCCTGGTAGCGGAACACGAGCTGGTCACCGGGCTGGAGCTCGATCGCGGGCGCCTCGACATCGAGCTCGTAGGGCTGAGCCTTGAACGAGCCGGCGGGCAGCGGCTCCCAGTGCTGCGTCCAGGTCGCGAGCGCGGTGTCGGCGTCACCGCGCCGGAGGATCAGCTCGAACTGGACGTCGACCGCGCGGATGACGATGCCGTCGCAGTTCACGTGATAGATCCCCGCCGGTACGTTCGCGCGGAGCGGGAACGCGGCCTCTTCTGCGGACCCGCCGGGCCCGACACCAGGTGCTCAAAACGGTGGCGGCTCGAACGCTTGCAGCTTGACCGCGGTCTCGACCATGTCGGGCGCGAGCCACAGCCGGGCCGGATTGCCGGTGGGCTGTTCGTCGTCGCCGCAGGCGGCCAAGCTGATGACCGAGGCGATGCAGGTGAGCGCGAGCGGCGATGATAGCGATCTCACTTGGCCTCCCCGGTCGTGAACACGGCGATGAAGTGAGTCGGAACGGGCGTCGATTCGGTGAGCAGCGTGAGGCCCGCGCCGAGCGCGCTCGCCATCGACTTCTGGCGGTGGTGGATGCGATTGGAGATCACGATCCGGCCACCTGGCTTGAGCGCCTTGGTCGCGTTGCGGATCCACGCGACGCCATCGCTGAAGTACTGGTCGACCTCGGCGAGCAGGATCGCGTCGAACGCGCCGTTCTCGAGGCCCGGCTCGTCAGGGCCGACGACCTTGGGCTCGACGACATCGGCGAGCCCCGCGTTCTGGAGTCGGGCGCGCAGCAGCTCGAGCACCGCGCCGTCGATGTCGGTCGCGACGACCTTGCCGCCCGGCTTGACCGCGCGCGCGAGGTGAAGCGTGAGCAGCCCCGAGCTGGCGCCGATGTCGGCGACACGCGAGCCCGGCTTGATCCCGAGCGCCTCGACGACCTTCTGCGGCTTGCGCTCCGAGTCGAACCGCTCTTGTTCGCGGACCAGATCGTCGGTGGTGCGGCGCACGGAACCCGAGCCCGCCTGACCCGAGGCGGCGTCTTTTCCACACGCCGCGAGACAGGTCACCAGCACAGCAAGGACGACGGCACGCACGCGGCTAACCTAGCACACAGCCCTCTCCGGCCATCCACGCGACACACAACTCGAGACAGCGGACCGGGTCCAGATCACGCTGCCCGAACCTGCCGGCATCTGGCCTGCGCTCGTGCTTCGATGTCGCCACGAACCATGAGCTCGTTCGAACGCCTGACGTTCCTCGCGGCAAGCTGGCTGCTCGCAACCGCGTGTCGCTCACACGAGCCGGCCCGCGTCGTCCAGCCGGTCGCGCCACAGCCGGCATTGCCGGTCGACCGGATCGCGATCGTCGGCGCCAGCGTGTCGGCCGGGTTCGGTGGCATGCCGTTCGGCGATGCGTTCGTGCAGGCCGCGCCGCGCTCCCGGATCGACGCCGCGGCCAACGTCATGCTGTTCCGGGATCCGATCGGCGACAGCCGGACCCAGATCGATCGTGCGATCGCCTTTCGTGCCACGACGGTCGTCGCGCTCGACTTCCTGTTCTGGGATGTCTACGGGTCTCAGGATCCGGCCTGGCGCGAGCGCGCGCTGGCGGCCGGGCTCGGCGAGCTCGAGCGTGCGCGTACTGCCGGCGCGTGGATCCTGGTCGGCGACATCCCGCTCGTGACCACCGCCTCGGAGCTGCTGTTGCCGCGCGCCAATGTACCGGAGCCGGCTGCGCTCGCCGCCGCGAACGCGACGATCGCGGCGTGGGCGAAGCGCGACCGCGTGCTCTACGTCCCGTTCGCGTCGTGGGCCGAGCCGCTCGCGAAGCAGGGCGACATCGAGCTCGCGCCCGGCGAGCGAGTCCCGGCGCGGACGCTGGTCGCGGCCGACGGGCTGCACGCCAACGAGCTCGGCGTGTGGGCCCTGCTCGATCGGCTCGACAAGCTGATCGAGGCCGCGCTCCCCGGGACGCCGAGGAGCGCGCTCGTGTTCGTGCGGCCTACTCGACGCGCTGAATGATGTGGATGCCGAAGTCGGTCTTGACGACGCCGACCTCGTTCACGTTCAGGCGCAGCGACAGGTTCTTGAACGGCGGTACCAGGCCCGACTGGGGCTCGACGTCGTAGCTCTTGCCGTCGGCGGACGAGCCCGGATCCTCGGACAGCTCCTTCATCAGCGGCTCGATCTTGTCGCCCTTCTTGAGCTTCGCGACGGTGTCGGCCACGAGCTTCTCCAGCTCGGCGCGCGTGCGCTTCTCCCCGCGCGGGTCGCTCGCGTGGACCTCGGCCCAGCCGAGCAGGATGTGCTTGACCTTCGCCTTCTTGGTCGCCATCGGGCGCTTGAGGATGTCCGACGACTCGAGCGTCTCCGGCGGCGGCGGCGGCACGCGCTTCATCACGTGCCAGCCCGCTTCACCGGCGACCATGCCGACCTCGTTGACCTTGAGCCGCATCGCGAGCTTCTTGAACGAGTCGGGCAGGCGGGCGTCGGCGGTGACCTCGTAGGCCTTGCCAGTATCGGCCGAATTCTTTTCCTCCGAGTGCTCCTTCATCAGCTTCGCGAAGTCTTCACCCTTCTTCGCCTTGCCGAGCAGCTCCTTCGCGAGCTTGTCGGCATCTGCCTTCTTGCGCTTCGCCGCGCGCGGATCGCCCGAGCTCGCGCCTTCCCAGCCGATCATGATGTGGCGGACGCTGACGGCCTCCTTGCCCTCGGGACGGGCGAGGATGTCGTTCGACTGCAATGGATCCGGGGGCGGCTTCGCGACGCGCTTGATCACGTGCCAGCCGCCCTGGCTCTTCGCGAGCCCGACCTCGTCCTGCTTGAGCCGGACCGCGAGGTCCTTGAAGCTGTCGGGCAGGCCCGGCGTCTTCAAGTTGATCTCGGTCGCCTTCTGATCCTTTGCATCCGGCAGCTCCGAGAGGTCGGCGGTGATCTTCGCGAAGTCCTCGCCCTTGCGCGCGCGTGCGAGCGCATCGGCGGCCTTCTTGTCGGCCTCGGCTTTGCCGCCCTTCTGGAACGTGATCATGATGTGGCGGATGAAGATCGAGTCCGCGGCAGGAGGTGCGGCGCGCGCCAGGATGTCGGCCGACTCCAGTGGATCCGCGGGCGGCTTCGGGACGCGAATCATCACGTGGTAGCCGAAGCTGGTCTTCACGATCCCGACCTCGCCATCCTTCAGGCGGCTCGCGAGGTTCTTGAACTCGGGGACGAACGGGGTGTCCGACTTGACCTGGTAGGGCTCGCCGCTCTTCGCGCTGCCCGGATCCTCGGAGTGCTCGCTGACGATCGCGTCGACGCCGGCGGGGTTGGCCTTGAGCTTCGCGAGGACTTCTTTCGCGAGCTTCGCGGCATCTGCATTGCTGCGGTTCTCCGCGCGGGGGTCGCTGCCGCCCGAGCCCTTCCAGCCGATCAGCACGTGCTTGACGAACACCTCGGGATTGACCCCAGTGCGATCGAGGATGTCCTTCGAGTTGAGGTCGATCGCCGGAATCTCGGGCGTCTGCATCCCCGATCCGGCGTGCTCCGCCATGCCGGACCCGAGCCGGTCCATCGGCTTCGCCTTGTTCTTTTGCTCCTTCTGGCACGCGGCGAGGCCGGCCAGGAGGATGACGGCGTAGACGCCGGTTCGTAGGGTTTGCATGTCGCGCGCATACTAGCCGAGACTGCGCGCCATGACTCACGGTGGTGACCTGATCGCAGAGGTCCTCGCGCGGCACGGCGCGACGCATCTGTTCACGCTTTGTGGCGGCCATATCTCGCCGATCTTGACCGGCGCACAGGCCCGGGGACTCCGGGTCGTCGACGTGCGTGACGAGGTCAATGCGGTGTTTGCGGCGGACGCGGTCGCCCGGATGACCGGCACGATCGGGGTGTGCGCCGTCACCGCCGGACCCGGTGTGACAAACACCATCACGGCAGTCAAGAACGCGCAGATGGCGCAGTCGCCGATTCTTATCCTCGGCGGTTCGACTGCAACCCTGGTCAAGGGACGTGGCGCACTCCAGGACATCGATCAGCTGGCCTTGATGAAGCCGTGCACCAAGTGGGCGACCACGGTGAAGACGGTCCCGGCGCTGGTGCCGACGATCGAGCGCGCCTGCCAGCTCGCGATGGACGGCGTGCCGGGTCCCGTGTTCGTCGAGGTCCCGGTCGATCTGCTCTACCCCGAGGACATCGTGCGGACCTGGTACGAGAAGGAGACCGGGATGGGGAAGGCGAAGGGGATCGGGGCCAAGGCGCTCGAGCTGTACATCCGCGGTCACCTGTACCGGCAGTTCCACGCCCCGACGCTGCCCGAGCTCCACCTGCCGAAGCTGCCGCACCGCGCCGAGACCAGCTCGATCGACAAGGCGGCCGAGGCGCTGCGCAATGCGGAGCGGCCGGTGATCGTGATCGGCAGCCAGACGCTCGTCGGGGTCAAGGATCCGGGCCGGCTCGCGCGCGCGATCGGGATGCTCGGCGCGCCGGTCTATCTCGGTGGCATGGCGCGCGGCCTGCTCGGTCGCACCCACGAGCTCCAGCTCCGCCACAATCGCGGCGCGGCGCTGAAGGAAGCCGACGTCGTGATCGTGTGCGGATTCCCGTTCGACTTCCGGCTCGGCTATGGACGCGGGATCCCGAAGCGCACGACGTTGATCGCGGCCAACCTGAGCTCGCACGAGCTCAGGAAGAACCGCCGCCCCGACATCGCGGTCGAGATGCACGCCGGCGACTTCCTGATCGCGCTCGCCGACAAGATCAGCTCCGCGGGCGACCGCTGGCGGCCCTGGCTCGCCGGGCTCCGGGCCAAGGAGCAGAAGCGCGACGACGAGATCGTGAACAAGACGCAGATCACCGGCGAGCTGATCGATCCGCTGCACCTGTTCACGCGGATGGAAGAGGTGATGAATGACGACGCGGTGCTCGTCGTCGACGGCGGTGACTTCGTCGCGACCGCGAGCTACATCGTGCGGCCGCGCGCGCCGCTGTCGTGGCTCGATCCGGGCGTGTTCGGGACGCTCGGGGTCGGCGGTGGGTTCGCCCTCGGTGCCTCGCTGGTCCGGCCCGGTCGCGAGGTGTGGTTGATCTGGGGAGATGGCTCGAGCGCGTACTCGCTGGCCGAGATGGACACCTACGTTCGCCACGGCGTCGCGCCGATCGCGATCATCGGCAACGACGCATCGTGGGCGCAGATCGCTCGCGAGCAGATCGAGATCCTCGGCACCACGCTCGGCTGCGATCTCCGTCGCACCGACTA